>JABGRQ010000112.1 GCA_018648225.1 Chloroflexota bacterium | reverse complement strand
ATCACACTCTCGGATTTTTCCGTGTTTGTTTCGGTTGTACAAAGTCCAATATCATCTTATTCATAAAAACAATCGACAAAAAAAGAAGCGGTTGTGCAAACCGCTTCTTTTTTTGTCGGTACTAACGTCGCTTTTTGCGTTTGCCCTGTCCGCCTGTGCCGCGGTACGAAGGCACGGTAATGGCGCAGATGGTACACAAACGAGTGTCTTTCATCCGGCTGAGCAAACGGGGATCCATTTCATCTTTTAGTTCAGGAGTCGTAATTACAGTTGGCATCTCAGCGTAGTAGCGATAATTGAAAAGTTGATACAATTTTTCCCGCGCCCAGGGAGTCATATTCAATGTGCCCAGGTCATCCAGAATCAGCAACGGCGCTTTGCGCACTTCCTCAAAACGGCGATCCAGGCTGACGGTGCTGCGCGGCCCAAACGTTGCCCGCAAATGATCCATCAGATCAGGTACGACCACGAACATGGGCAAATGATACCCTTTTTCGGCCTGATAGTTGGCAATTGCGGCTGCCAGGTGCGTTTTCCCGCAGCCAAATGGCCCCGTCAGCACCAGCCAGCCGTCCGGGTCTTCGGCGAATTCGCGCGCTTCTTTCAGTGCTTTCTGCAAGCCCTGCGTCTCGCTGGCTTGCAAATTCTCCGCGGCACGCAGTTCAAAAGTTTCGAAGGTAAATTTGTGCAAATTTTCTAGCGGGCCGGACGAATCGTGTGAAGGGCGGCGATAATCAGGAGAGAGAATTCGCAGCGTGCGAACATATTCGGAATCGCTCAGGCGCGAGAGTATGCGCGCTTCAATGTCGGCCAGCAACAGGTTGGTGGTAACTACCATCGGTAATTTGTTAATATAACGGTAATTAATAATCTGGAATAATTTTTCCTGCGCCCAATTGGTGGCGTTTTGCGTGCCAAAATCATCCATGATTAGCAGCGGAATATTACGAATTTCATCGAAACGTTGCTCGAAGGTCGCTTCGGGATCATCATAGGAAAACCGCAAGGAGTCCAGTAAATCGGGCACGGTTATGAACAGCGTGGGAATATCCAATTCCACAACAAAATTGGCAATGGCGGCTGCCAGATGTGTTTTTCCGCAGCCATAACCGCCTTGCAGCACCAGCCATCCATCCATCTTATGTGCGAAACGCTGTGCCGATTCAAAAGCTGCTTCCAATGACTGCGCTTCAATGGCACCCATACCAATCCGACCGTGGGGTTTAAAGTTCTCAAACGTTAGATGTGTCAACTCATCCAGATTGCTCATGGCAAAAAGACGGCTGTGGGCGCGCCGATTCATCCGCGCCTGCCGGCAATCGCAGATGCGCAGTTTGCCAAATTCAGGATGTCCTACCGGAAAATCTTGCTGCAAATAGCCAACACCGCTGCAAACCGGACAATCCGGCTCACCTGGCAAATCGTGCAACCGATATTCTGGCTGGGCTTCAGTCATCTTCCCAGTTGGAATATTCCTGGCGGCTTTCTTCAATGTCTCGTCGATCTTTTCGGACATCATAACCTCTCTCTTGCCAGCGGCGCAAAATGGCCTCAATATAACGCCAGTTGCGCACATTTTTTTCTACGGCAATCCGGATGGCTTCTTCAATCCATTCCGACGGATATTCGTCTTCGGCATCTTTCAGACTCTCGGCCAGCATAGGGGTCAGCACGCCGACATTTCTCTCATAAAGCTGGTAGATATTGGGGCGCTCAGCGGCCAATACGGTGTCAGCGCGGTAACTTTTTTGGGGCTGCCAATCTCCGCGGCGGATGGCGGCGACGGCGGCGCGGCCTTTGGGGGAATTGAGGAAATAAAGCCGTTCTCCCTCGGATGAATCCACCCCGAGGAGCGTGCCACGTTCAAGTGCGCGTTTCAGAGACTCGCTCAGAGTTGACTCAATATCCTCGGGCGTGGCAGCCAACCCCGAGGAAAAACGCTCATCCGCTGCAAAGTCAGATTCCCGCAAATAGGGGAAATCTTCCTCGGAATGGTCCAACTTCCACAGAGCATATAGCGTCACTTTCAACTCCCCCAGATGATTGATCTGCGGCAATAATTCGCCAAAGAAAACATCGGGGAGGGGTGTGACCGGCCCGGCAGAAAAGCCTTTGAAAGTCGTCATTACATTTCTTTGAGGTCGTGCAAACGCGTGACGGCGTTCTCGAATTTCGCCAAATTCTTACGGAAGATCAACTGCACGCTGCCCGTAGGGCCATTTCGATGTTTGGCGACAATTACTTCGGCCACGTTTTGCAATTCGGTATCTTCCTCGTAAACATCGGGGCGATAGATAAACATAACGATGTCGGCATCTTGCTCCAACGACCCGGATTCGCGCAAATCGGAGAGTACGGGATGCTTGTCAGAGCGTTGTTCTACCGCACGCGAGAGCTGCGCCGCGGCCAGCACAGGCACTTGTAATTCACGCGCCAGCACCTTGAGCTGCCGCGAGATATACGAGACTTCTTGCACGCGGTTCTCGGTGCGATTATCGCCCGCCATAAGCTGCAAATAATCAATAATTATCAAATCGAGGCGATACTCCAAATGCAGGCGGCGGCATTTGGTGCGCAATTGCATGGGGGTGATGCCCGGCGTGTCATCGAGGAAAATCTTTGTTCCGCTGAGCACTTCAATCGCATGGGTGAGTGTGCTCCACTCGTCTTTTTCAAGTTTGCCGGTACGCAGGCGCTGCGAATCGATGGCGGTCTCTTGTGACAAAAGACGCTGCACAAGCTGATCGTTACCCATTTCCAGCGAGAAAACGGCAACATGCTTTTTATGGATCAGGGCGGCGTTCTTGGCAACAGAGAGGGCGAAGCCGGTTTTGCCCATGCCCGGCCTCCCGGCCACGATGAGCAAATCGGAGGGTTGCAGACCATTGAGGAGATGATCGAGGTCAATGAAGCCCGTCGGCACCCCGCTGATCTCTTCGTCTTTGGCGGCCAATTCGCCAATATGATCGTAGAACTCGCTCAGCACTTGCTGAATCGGTGCCAGATCGCGGGTCAGGCGGCGTTCACTCACACCGAAAACAGCTTTCTCGGCATCATCCATCACCGCATCGAGGTGGGTATCTTCCTCATAGGCCAGCGTAGCGATCTTGTTGGCAGCTTCCAACATGCGGCGACGCACGGCGGTTTCTTCAACAATGTGGGCATACGCGGTGGCATGCAAGGATGAAGGTACGCTATTAATCAGCGCGGTGATAAAAGCCGGGCCGCCAATTTCGGCCAGTTTACCCTGCTGATCCAAGTCTTCGATAACGGTCAGCGAATCAATCGGGATGCGGTTCTGCTGCAAGCGCGAGAAGGCTTCCCAAATCCAGCGATGACGATGGATATAAAAATCATCGGGCAGCAAAAATTCAGCCACATCGAAATAAGCATCGGGGTTAATTAAAATTGACCCAATGACGGCTTCTTCGGCTTCGCGGCTCTGGGGAACAACTTTTAATCCGGAGCCTGGTTCAGGTTCATAGGTTGGCTGAATACTCATAAGCTAGATTTTACCTGAAAAAAACAGGGGTGCATGGGGCGCTTTGCACCTCATACACCCCTGTTTTTTAGTTTGGTGGAAATTTAGTTTTCGGGGCTTTCGTCCTCGGTATCATCAAGGTTTAACTTGTCGAGGAAATCTTCGAAGATCGAAAGGCGTTCATCATCTTTTTCATCGGCAGATTCAGCCACAATATCGGCATCAGCCGCGTCCATTGCAACGGCATCTTCTTCCGGGGTGATGCCAGCGCTCTCCATGACTTCAAGCGCCACATAAATCGGCACGCCGCTGCGAATCGCCAGGTTCATGGCATCGGAGGGACGGGCATCGATATTCATTTCCTGGTCATGGAGACGGAGTACAATATTGCCATAGAATGTTTCATCGCGCAGGGCAACGACTTCCACACGGGCAATACTGGCATCTAGTTCCTTGACCATCTTTATCATCAGATCGTAAGTCAATGGGCGCGATGCCGCCACATCTTGCAGGGCCATCGTCAGGTGCTCGGCCTCGTAGATGCCAATCCAGATGGCAAGATACCGCTCAACATCTAGCTCACGCAAAATAACGATGCGCTGCTGATTGAGCAAGCTGACACGAATACTATCGATAATAACTTCAACCATTTCGGGCATAGGATTTTCCATTAATGGTGTGCTTTAATTTCGGTTCGCCAGATCACAACAAAAACATTCGTTGCAGCCTACCAAAACTTAACATGTCAGGTAGAAGGCGAATTTCCTTGAGGAAACCCGGGGATTTTATAATGCTGGGTCAGGAAATTTGGTTGAAATTATTCTATCATGCCGTAAGATGGGATGCAACTTAGACGACACTCAATAACGTCTGCCGACGCTCCACGCTCTCACCCACCGCAACCTTGATACGCGAAATGACACCAGCACGCGGCGCTTTGAGTTCGTTCTGCATTTTCATCGATTCGAGAATCAACAGCACATCCCCCTCAGCAATTTCTTGCCCATCGGTTACAGGAATATCAATCACCAAACCGGGCATCGGCGCTTTGAGGTAATACTCCCCGCTTTGGGCTGGGCCGCTGCCAAACGCCGAGCGCAAGCGATGTTCGCGCTCATCTACTACAGCAGCCGAATACAGCGCGCCCCGCAAGAGAACTTCCAGGGCCTCATCACTTTCGTAAATATAAGCCTCATAGGACTTGCCATCCACCAGAAGCGAGAAAACCGGTTGTCCGCTAACCGATTCAAAATCCACCGCATAGCAAACACCATCCACGACTACACGGCGCTCATCCAGAATTTCAACGATATATTCATGGTCATTAATCGTCGTAATATATTTCATCTTCAGGCCTCTTTAGCGGTGGAGGCGCTCCCAGCGCCCTACCCATTTCCAGTTGCTGGTATCGCGCTCGTTGCGCTGAATAACATGCGTTGAACGCTCGGTATCTTGATGCGCAACCAATGTTGCAAATATAGCTGCAATTTCAGGGAGCGGCTTTCTCGCCCGCCCGGATGTCTCCATATCAAAATGCTTCTCGACAAACTGAGTGTCAAATTGACCGGCCATAAAGCGGTGCGAGTCCATCAATTTTTGGTGGAAGGGAATATTTGTGCGTACGCCGACGATTTTATACTCCTCAAGCGCGCGGCGCATGCGCAAAATGGCTTCGGCGCGCGTCTGCCCAAAAACAATCAGCTTGGAAATCAGCGAATCATAATACGGTGAAATTTCAGAGCCGGGAAAAACGCCCGTATCTACCCGCACGCCAGGGCCGGTGGGCAGCAGCAAGTGCGATATTTTGCCCGTCGAAGGCATAAAGTTGCTATATGGGTCTTCAGCGTTCACGCGGCATTCCAGCGCCCAGCCATTCATCTGCACGTCGGCCTGGGTAAAACTCAGCGTGCGCCCGCGGGCAATGCGAATTTGCTCTTTAACAATATCCACCCCGGTGACAGCCTCGGTAATCGGGTGTTCTACCTGCAAACGCGTGTTCATCTCCAGAAAAAAGAAATTTCGATCGCGGTCTACCAAAAATTCAATCGTCCCGGCGTTGACATAATCCACGGCTTGCGCTGCCCGCACGGCCACCTGCCCCATGCGCTGGCGCAGCTCTTCGTCATCGCCAATAAACGGCGAAGGCGATTCTTCAAATAATTTTTGATGACGCCGTTGCAGTGAACACTCGCGTTCGCCCAGATGAACCACATTGCCGTGTTCATCGGCTAAAATCTGAATTTCGATGTGACGCGCCCCCTCGACGAGTTTCTCCAGATAGACATTGCCATCCCCAAAGGCGGATTCGGCCTCCCTCCGGGCGGATTGCAGCAAAACGGGCATCTCCTGCAAATTATGGACTTCGCGCATCCCCTTGCCACCGCCCCCGGCGGTCGCCTTGACCAACAGGGGAAAGCCAATCTCCGGGGCGAGCTTTAGCAGATCGGCATCACTCAACGCGCCATCTCCCTCGGTGCCGGGCACCACCGGAACACCCGCCGCAGACACCGTGGCCCGCGCAATGCCCTTATCGCCCATGGCGGCAATCGCTGAAGGTTTGGGACCAATAAAGGCCAATCCCGCATCCAGCACAGCCTGGGCAAAATCGGCACGCTCGGCCAAAAAGCCATAACCGGGATGAATCGCGCCCGCGCCGCTTTGTGTAGCGATCTCAATGATTTTATCGCCGCGCAAATACGATTCGCGCGAAGGCGCTGGCCCCAGCAAATAAGCTTCACTCGCAAGGCGCACATGCAGCGCATGGCGATCGGCTTCGGAGTATACCGCCACGGTTTCAATGCCCAGCTCGCGGCAGGCTCGAATAATGCGCACGGCAATCTCGCCACGATTGGCTATTAATACTTTGTTGAACATAATGCCTCCAGGGAGGGCGTGATCAGATCATCACCTTCATCCCAAAAATTCCAATAATCGCTCATTAAAAGGCACTGCCCTTTCTTGTGGCAGCATATGATTGGCGCGCGGTGCCAACCAGAGTTGCGCGCCGGGAATTGCGCTGGCAATATCGCGGGCATGTTGCGGGGTAGCGTGCTCATCGTTCTCGCCCTGGATAATCAGGGCCGGGCAACGAATTGCGGCCAATTGCGAACGCATATCCCAATCCGCCGCCGCCGGGGTATGCCAGCCGTTGAACCAGTTCCAGAAAACGGTTTCGTATTTGTCGCCGTGGACAAGCTGCATTCCCTTACGAAAACGCGCATCGTGCTCAAAATTATGTCGGATGCCCTGAATACCCGGTTCCATTTTCGGCTCCAGATAAATATGTGCGGCCATTGTGACCAGAGCGGCCACGCTCTCAGGGTTTTGCGCCGCATAGTAGAGCGCAATTGTGCCGCCATCGCTGTGACCGATGAGGGTTACAGGTTGCACGTTGAAAGTTGAAAGTATCACCTGTAAATCGGCCAAATCTGTCTTAAAACCCGGGGCGTCGAGATGCGTCCGGGCATCCGATTGCCCATAGCCCCAACGGTCGTAGGCAACCACGCGATAACCCGCTGCCGCCAACACAGGAATCTGATTCCGCCAGGCTCGCACTGACCCCAGCCCATGATGCAGTAACACCACAGGCAGCCCATCTACTGGGCCATGTGTTTCAATATGGAGATTGTGGTCGTTGATGAGCATAGCCAAACAACGCTACAGCGGAATACACCCGTGCTTCTTAGGCGGATTGGTATCGCGCTTATTCGCCAGCATCTCCAGGGCGTTGATCAGGCGCGGGCGCGAATCGCTAGGCTCGATGACATCGTCAATATAGCCGCGTGAGGCGGCGACATACGGGTTAGCAAATTTTTCGCGATAATCAGCCACCAATTCAGCTTTGCGAGCAACCGGGTCTTCGGCTTCGGCGAGTTCTTTACGGAAGATAATTTCTACGGCACCCTCCGGCCCCATCACAGCCAGCTCGGCGCTGGGCCAGGCCAGGTTCACATCGCCGCGGATATGTTTGCTACTCATAACATCATAGGCGCCGCCGTAGGCTTTACGCGTAATCAGTGTTAACTTGGGAACCGTGGCCTCGCAGTAGGCATATAGCAATTTGGCTCCTGAGCGAATGATGCCGCTATGTTCCTGATCGGTGCCGGGCAAGAAGCCGGGCACATCCACAAAGGTCAGAATGGGGATATTGAACGAATCGCAGAAACGCACAAAACGCGCCGCTTTCTCCGAAGAATCAATATCCAACACGCCAGCCAGATGCGCGGGCTGATTGGCCACAATGCCAATGCTGTGCCCACCCAAACGCGCAAAGCCGACCACAATATTAGGGGCGTAACCCGGTTGGGTTTCAAAGAACTTGCGATCATCAACTATCAGGTTGATGACTTCCTTGATGTCATAAGGTTTACTGGGATCATCGGGAATAATGCTATCAAGTTCGGCTTCGCGGCGCAGAGGATCATCTTGCGTGGGGACAAATGGCGCGTCTTCCATATTGTTTTGGGGCAAATAACTGAGCAGCTCGCGCACCAAAAAGAGCGCGTCAGCTTCGCTATCGGCGGCCAGGTGGCACACGCCCGAGGTTTCGGCATGCACATCGGCACCGCCCAACTCTTCGAAGGTGACTTCTTCATGCGTCACGGTTTTGACCACATTAGGGCCGGTGATGAACATATAGGATGAACCGCGTACCATGAAGATGAAATCAGTCAGCGCCGGGGAATAGACTGCCCCGCCAGCACATGGTCCCATAATCACGCTAATCTGCGGGATAACGCCTGAGGCCAGCGTATTGCGCAAGAAAATATCGGCATAGCCCCCCAGGGAGACCACACCCTCTTGAATACGCGCCCCACCGGAGTCATTCAGGCCAATCACCGGCGCGCCGCTTTTCATTGCCATATCCATGATTTTGACAATTTTCTCCGCATGAACTTCGCCCAGGCTGCCGCCGAAAACAGTAAAGTCTTGCGCAAAAACATATACCAGCCGGTTATTGATCGTGCCCCAGCCGGTGACGACGCTGTCGGCGAGAATTTTATTGTTATCAAGGCCAAAATCGCTGGTACGGTGCGTGACAAAGGCATCGACTTCGCGAAAAGAGCCTTTATCCAGAAAAAGATCAATGCGCTCGCACGCCGTCAGGCGGCCTTTTTTATGCTGCTGCTCGATGCGTTTTTCCCCACCGCCCAAACGTGCCTGGGCTTTGAGTTCACGCAAACGTTGAGTTTTTGGATTATCTGACATGCAGTACTCCCAAAGAATAAAAAAATGGTAACTACTCAGGCTAACGCCTTCGCAGGGAGAATTCCGAAAAAAGGGGTGTGCGTGGGGGCGTACGCCCCCACGCACACCCCTTTTTTTCGGCCTCTTTCTGTTCGAGGCTGAGTAGTTACAAAAAATGATGAATAAAGCTTTCGCCTTCTACCATTGAAACATAAACCAGTCACCCACAGGTTTCATTTACTAAAAAACATGCGCCCGCGGGGGCTGTATAAAACATAAAAGGCACAGGCCAACCCCATTAGGGTGGCAATCCACTCGAAAGGCGCACGCCAGCCCAGCGCGGGGGTGCGCGCTAACAACAGAGCATCCAACCAGTAGTGTAGCGCGAATCCTGCAAAACCAATCTGCGCGCCAAGCCAAACCCAGCTTTGGCCGCGCCACAAACCCCAAAATATGGCTACACCCACGATCCCCCAAAAAGACGTTCGCAATAGCAGATACCAGACTGGCACCGCTAGCGGCAAGGCTTGCAAGAAATCGCGCTGCCGTTGCGCCCAAAAAAAACCATATATATTTAAAACCGAAAAGCTTAACACCAGCAGGGCAAGCAGGGTTACGGAAAATGGGCGTCTTGACATTTTACGGTAAGGGAACATCGGCAGGTTTTGGCGAGCGATAGGCGTCGCCGCCGCAAATCCAGTTCCAGTCGGCGATGACAATATCTTCAACGGTTTCGTCAGATACGACGGTAACGACTTGCAAATCCTGATCGCAAGAGAGCGGCCATTTTCCGGTGTAGGCCGCGCTGACATAGGGCGTAATATCCACCCCCTGACCATAGGCGACGACATGATAATTACCCGGCGGCAGGATCATTTGAAAATTAGGATGGCGGGTAGGCGTTGTATGCATCCACCAATATGTATCGTCATCCAGATTGAAAAAGACCACCGTAACCCGCATACTCTCTGCGCCTGTGCCCGCTTCAGTCATATAGGGCGGCGCGTCGGCCATATTCACCCAGCCCGAAATCATGCCGGGATTCTGGTCTTCTCCGGCGGCAGGCGGCTGCGCTCCGGGGGCGCGGTAAATCTGCGGTGTTATCCACAGCGAAAAATCATCGGCGGGGTTTCCATCGGCATCACGCACGGCCAGTACAAAACGCACCGATTGCCCGGCCAGCGCGCTGAGATCAACAGCAATATTAACGACACCATCACCAGCCTGATGCGCCCACTCCCACGATCCAGCATGATACTTGCCCGCGGCGTCAAAATACTCCAGGGCATATTTCACGTTGCAGGCAGCATCACCCTGGCAGGCCAGCGCGGCGCGGAACTGGTCGCCGGGCCAAACTTCAAATAGCGGATACATACCAAAAATCGCTGTCCCCCCGCCACCTTGTTGCGGCAGCACAATCAGCGCCGGAACTTCGAGCGCGGTATTACTCTCGGCAAAGGCTAAATGCGTATTGGTGAAATAACCTTGCTCGATTTCATCCAGATTGCTGGGACACGGCGTAATATAGTTGATACTGTTAGCCCATTCGGCATCGCAGACATGGGCAACAAAATCATAGGCCACAGACTCTGGCACGGAAGTCAGGACGGGCGACGCGGGGATCGCGGCGGGTTCCGCTGGTGGTGGCGGAGCTACATCCGTAGGGGTCGGCGTGGCCGAAGGCAACGGCTCGATGGCTTGCGGTGTATCCGAGGGCAACGGCCCGGCAGGCGCGTCAGTTGGCACAGCCGCTTCCGGCGCTGACGCGCTGAGGGTACAAGCCAACGAAATCAATAAAACCAATATGAGTACAAACCAATATTTTTTCATCATGACACCTATTTTTCTTGGGATGGTTTTAAATAGCTCTTTGGGAATCGCCGGAGTTGTCCCCAGATGTCTTGCCCATCACGGTTCCAGATTCAATTCAACACTATTCGACCAGACTTCGGGGTTGCCGTAGGCATTGGTGAATTGCGCTCCACCATCAAGCCCCACGCGGCAGAAGTAACGCCCTGCCGGGAGATTGATCTGCAAATAGCCTTCAGATGCAGCGGTTTCAAATTCGTAGATGGCATCATGCACAACACTGCGCCCGCTCTCACCCAGAGGCGAAAAATTGGAGTCGCTGGTAAAGACCACATTATCAATAAACAGGGCAATAAATTCGGGGGGCGGTGCATCGTAAGGGCGTTCAATGCGCCAATCTTGCATCTCGCTGGAGGTTTCATAGGGGCCAAGACGCTCCCAAACCCACTTGTTGAGCGCCGTTTGCGCGCTATCGGCAAATATTAATTGCTGCGAATCCAGCGACATTTGCGCCGGGGCATTATCGGCGACGCGCTTATAGGAGCGCACCCACACATACACCGCTTCGCCCGCGGCGAATTCGGTGTGATACGTAGCCGCCTGGCTGCCATAGTTATCGACCAGATAACCGCTGCCCTGCCAGCCTTCGACAAAGGCCACATCACGCGCCCAGCCGGGGCCGAGGGTCATATCTTCGCCTTCAACCCAGAGCAGGTTTTGGGGTTCTTGCTCACAGACAACGCGCAATGAATCCACGCTCCCGTTGCTGAGATTCCAGGGCAGGGCGCTGGGATCGGCATCTTCGGCTTCAATGCCCTGGGCGAGTTGCAAACGCACAGGGGTGCAGGCCGGGCTGACAAGTTGCGCGACTTCAAGATGGTAACGCTCGAAAAGATGCCCTTTAGTGAGAACACCGCCGGGATAGCAGTTCAAGAGCGTGGCGCGCATGGCATCCCAGGCGTCACGCTGGGTGGAAGTTTGCGTATCAATGAGAATATCCACCGCGGGCCAGGCGGCGGCATCGGCTGCGAGACGGGGCAAAAAATCATCCAGCGGAACTTGCTCGTAAGCGGCGGCGATTTCATCGGCAGCCAATTCCTGATGCAGATACAATTCGGCGATCTGCCATTCGATGAAAAGCGGATCATTGGCGATCGGCCAGTAGGGCAAATAAAGATGCGCGCCATCCTGTGCGGCATCGAGGGCAAACTCGCCAATTTCGCGGCGGATCTGCCTGTCAGCAGGATCGCCAACCCCATTGAAGTAGAGATAGGCATTATAAAACGGCAACCAGCCCAAAAAGGCGATGACGAGAATCAGGCCCAGGGGGCTGAGATTCGGCTTGAGCAGGCGCGCCAGCTCGCGGACCAGAACGTATCCCCCCAACGCAATCAATGCGTAGACGGCAGGCAATCCCGGATAGTAAACCCGCCCAAAGGGCGAAGCTGTCAGCACCGGTACCGGAATCAGCAGTAAAATCATCCACAACAAAGCCCACCGTGAAACACGCTGGCGCAGCGTGCCGAAGGCGAAAATGATCCCCACGAAGAAAAGCGGCAGCAGCACTGCGTTGAGGATTGGCCCCTGGCGGTTGTAGATGAAATCAAAGCGCGTATCAACAAACCAGCTTTGCACCACCTGGCCGAGATTTTCCCATAAAGTCGGCCACCAGCCTTCGTTCCAGCCTTTTTCTTCAATTTGATAATATCTCAGACGACTGTTGAAATAGGGTAACAGTAACGGCAGCGTGAGCAGCGGCGGCAACAAAAATGCGGCCAGGTTTTGCAACGCTTTTTTCAGCGCCACACGCCCGGCGAAGAATTCGATCACCAACGCCAACAGCATCACGCCGAACACCGGCAACACGGTATCATACGTCAGCAAACCAGCTGCCAGCGCCAGACCGCTGAGGGCAAATAATTGCCAGCGGCCGCGCTGCAAGGCCAACGCCAGTAAGGCCAGCGCCAGAATCGGCCAGAGTTTGACATGGCTCTCGACATTCGCCAGACGACTGGCGCTAATATCCATCACCGAAATGCTTAGAAAAAACGTACCCAGCGCGGCCAGTGGCAGCGGAGCGATCTGCCGTAGCAGCCAGTAGAAGGCCAGCGTGCCCAGAATACTATACAGCACTACCGCTACACGCGCCGAGAAAATACCCACCGCGGCGCGTTGGAACGGGGCTTGCATATAAAAACTGCCCGGCAGGGCATCGCGATGGTATTCCCCGCTCGATTCAGCTTCGCCATCGATCATCAACTCGACAACTTCAAATATCCACTTCGATTCGTCCCCCTCCACACCGTAGGGTATTGAGCGCAGAACGTAAAAACGCGCAAAAGCAGCCAGCGCCACCAATGCCACCAGCAGCCAAATTTCATTTGCGGGCAGCCACGCCGGGCGCTCGCTCAGGTCGACGCGCAGGCGTTGGCGCGCTGAAATCAGCCAATGGATCAGCGCCAGCGCGGCCAAACCATAATAGACCGCCCCCACCGGCAGCATATCGATCCCCAGCAGCCACTGGCCCAGCGCGGCCAGCGTCAGCCCGGCCAGCAGCAAGGCGGCCTGCACGGTTTCGCGCCGCCGCTGCCACAGGCCGCTGGTGAGCGCCAGCAAGCTCAACAAACTGCCGCCCAGCGAAATCGCCAGGCCAATCTGATCGGGATTTTTGCTGATATATTCTTGCTGCCAATGGAAGTTATAAAACGGCCGCCCCGATTGATTTGGGGTAATGTGGACGCTGCCGCCGATGCGCGGCGGTGCGAAAAAGATAAAATAGAGAATTCCGGCAAGCCCGATCAGCGCCAGCCAGCGGCTCCAGGATTGGCTCCAGAGGCGTTGATACCACACCGATGGGGCAGGTTGTTCGGGACTTGCTCCGGGCTGATCCTGTTCATCGGGGGCGCGCCAGCCTCGCAGGCGGCCCGCCAACATCCCCATCCAGACGATGGAGAGCGTGGCGAGGGGTAGTAAGAGCATCGAGAGAGATAAATTTTCCATAAACAGTATTCACATCAGAGACATAATGGGAGAGATTTCAACATAAAGCCGCGCAGTTTTTAACTCGTCGGGCGAAAGTGTGCAGAAATATTGTTTGTCACCCTCCCGAAGGACATCGGGACGATGTGAGCGATAGCGAAGGGTCTAGCACAGCGCAGGCGCTTCGCTGGATGCTTCGGCTGTGCCTTAGAAAGTGGCTTTTGACTAACGCAAGCCGGTTTCCATGCGCGCGATCACCAGGCGCTGAATTTCGCTGGTGCCCTCGTAGATTTCGGTGATCTTGGCGTCGCGGAAATAGCGTTCTACGGGGTATTCTTTGGAGTAGCCCATCCCGCCATGAATTTGCACCGCGGCATGAGCGCAGAACATGGCCGTTTCAGCCGCGAAGAGTTTCGCCATCGCCGCTTCGAGGGTGTAGCGTCCGCCGGTTGCTTTGCTATTCTGTTTGGCAAGCGCGGCCTGATAAACAAGCAGACGTGAGGCCTCGATGCGGGTTTTCATATCGGCCAGTTTGAACGAAATTCCTTGAAATTCGCCGATCTTCTGACCAAAGGCCTCACGCTCGCGCACATAGTCGAGACTGGCCTCATAGGAAGCTTCGGCAATCCCCAATCCTTGCGAGGCAATCCCGATTCGTCCGGCATCCAGCACAGTCATGGCAATTTTGAAGCCCTGACCCTCTTCGCCGAGACGGTGCTCAATCGGGCAGCGATAATCTTCAAATAATATCTCGCTGGTTGATGAAGCGCGGATGCCCAGCTTGGGTTCTTTTTTACCACGCGAATATCCGGGCTGGCTGGCATCAATCAGAAAAGCCGTAATGCCGCGGTGCCCTTGCTCTGGGGCGGTCATCGTGAACAGCACAAGAAAATCGGCCACCGGGCCGCTGGTGACCCATGATTTGCGCCCGTTGATAATATACGCGTCGCCGTCACGCACGGCGCGGCTGCGCATGGTGGCGGCATCCGAACCCGACATCGGTTCGGTAAGCGAGTAGGCGCCAATTTTTTCGCCCGCAGCTACCGGGGCGAGAAATTGCTCTTTTTGCGCTTCAGTGCCAAATTTATAGATGCCGTAGTTGAACAACGAGTTATTCACCGACATAATCGTGCCATGCGAAGCATCGACTTTGCAGATTTCTTCCAGAGCCAAAACATAGGCCAGCGTATCCATCCCCGCGCCGCCGTATTCTTCAGGGATTTCGATGCCCATAAAGCCCATCGCGCCCATTTTTTGGATTGTCTCCAGCGGAAAATCGCCGCTTTCATCAAATTCGGCCGCGATCGGGGCAATCTCTTTTTGGGCAAAATCACGCGCCGCGGCACGAATCATCTCATGTTCGTCAGAGAGTGAAAAATTGGGGCCAGCAAAGGTCATGGGGATGTCCTCCAAATTCGTATAATGCATAGGTGGGATGCAAAAAATTATAGCACGGGTTATTGCAAAGATGCCGAATCAAGGGTTGAATTGAACAATCTGTCCAATTTATGTTATTCTTGTAGTATACAATTTTCACCGCACATTGAGAGAAAAACCTGAACAGGCCAGAATATTATTGCGTTGCAAAGACACTGTAATTTTGCCTTCGGTGATGGCTAAGCAGACTCCGGAAAGTCCTTTAATGACGTGTCATTGCGAACCCCAAAGGGGTGACACTTGCGCCGGAATGCAGTGCAGGTGAGCAATCTCCCCAATTTGGAAGACTGCTTCGCAAAAAAACACTCGCAGTGACAAAATATGGGATGCATCACTTATTGCCAATGCACTACCAAAACCCAATATAAGGAGTGTGGGTATGCGACAAAAAACGAAACCGCATGAAGTTGGTCAGGGATTGGTGGAAGTGGCCCTGATCATTGTTCTGGTGGGCGTTGCCGCTATGGCAGCCCTATCAGCCACAGGAACCAGTCTGCAAGACCTCTATTGCGATGTTGTTATCGGCGTCGGCGGGACTGGCGGCTCGACCTGTTCGGGCGCGCTTTTTTCAGACAGCTTCGAAAATTTGGATAATTGGTATGTTCCCTGGGGGAAATTCAGCATTTCAGACGGCTCCCTCTTTGGGGAAAAATACAGCGCAATTTTCGCCAAAGATTTCACCGGCGATGATTATACGCTTTCTATCGACAAAGCGAATCTAACGCAGGGCAATGGCTATGGGGTATGGTTCCGGGCGCAAAACCTGAATAAACCCGAAGGCTATATCTTCCAATATGATCCCGGTTATGACGGCGGTTCGTTCCTCTTCCGTAAATGGGTTGATGGTCATGAGCTAGGCCCATTTGCCCGCGTTAAAGCGCCGGGCTACGACTGGCACGGCGAAGATCATCAGGTGCAAATCAAGGTTGAAGGCGATACGTTTACAGCGTATGTCGATGGCGATGAAGTATTATCGGCATCCGACAGCACCTACACAGAAGGCACGGTTGGCCTGCGCACCTGGGATGGCACGCGAGCCACTTTTGACGATATTACAATTACAAATCCTTAGGAGCAATGCTATGTCTCTCGAACGATCGCCCTCACTGGATCAATTCAAGGATGGAATGCCCGACAAACTCCCGGATCATAAAAAACAGCGCAATTTTCGTTGGGTGTTAGTTATCGCTATTCTGGTCATTGGCGCGGGATGGGGTGCAATGTCATTTTTGCAAAGCAGCACAGCAGCCGTCATGTCGGGCACGGGCAGCATCAGTGGCAGCGTGGCCGACGAAAAGGGCAAACCTGTCGCCGCACAAATCTATGTACTGGGCACAAATATCAGCGGGCAGGCGCTGGAAGATGGCACCTTCAGCCTGGAGGGCGTGCCCGCCGGACAGCAAACGATTGCGATTGCCCATCAGGGCAGCGGATTCGAAGTTCCGGCGCAAATTCGCAGCGGTGAAAATACGCTGCTGGGGCAGGTGCAGTACATATCGACGCTGGAACCCCAGGAGTAGATTAATAGTACCTACGCAAAACGATGAAAAATATACCGAAAAGAGGGTCTTGAGGAACTACCGCGATAGTTCCCAAAGCGCCAAAAGATCAAAAGTATGAAACGGGAAAAATCTTGCCGTCCTGATCTGATGTATCTGCACCCCCACAGAAAAAACTCTCTTTTGTGGGTTGTCGTTTGGCTGCTGGCCTCTCTGGGGGTGGTATCCCCATCGTTGGCGGCTACCCACCTGCGTGTAGGTGTGTATGCCAACCCTCCTTTACAATCTTTCTCGGAGGACGGCATCCCCGAGGGGCTGGTCATCGACATCCTGGAAACTATCGCCCACCAGGAAGGCTGGCAACTCACTTATGTACCCTGCATCTGGGATGAGTGTCTGGCAATGCTTGAAGCAGGCGAAATTGATCTTTTGGGGGCAATTGCATATACGGCAGAACGCACCCAGCGCTTCACATTCAATCAGGAAACCTTGCTCAATAATTGGGGACAAGTTTATACGCGCAATGACGATCAACTGGAATCGGTGCTCGATTTAGAAGGCAAACGCATTGCCATTCTGCGAAATGATATTCACGCCAGCGCGTTGCAAAATTTACTCGCCAGCTTCAATATCGCCGCGCAATGGGTTGAAACCGATAGCTACGCCACTGTATTCGCGATGACCGCCAGTGGCGACGTGGATGCCGGAGTCGTCAACCATTTTTTTGAAATGCAAAATGCGGATGTCTATGGCCTGCACCCCACCCCGATTATTTTCAATCCGATCGAAATTCGCTTTGCGGCCACCAAAGATGCGCAGCTTGCCATTCTCGAAACGGTCGATGAATACCTCGCCGCCGCCAAAGCAAACAATAACTCGTTCTACCACACGGCCATTGATACCTGGTTTGGCGCGCCCATCACCCGGTTTGAAATGCCCGATTGGGCGCGCTGGCTGGCTTTTGGCATTAGCGGCGCAGCCTTGCTGTTCCTGCTCGTCAGTGTTGGGCTGCGGAATCAGGTGCACGCGCAAACCCGCGAATTGCGCGCAAGCCAGGAGCGCCTGGACCTGGCTATTCGCGGCACCGATGTCGGTTTGTGGGACTGGAATATTGAAAGCGGGGAAACGATTGTCAACGAAAAATGGGCCAGCATGATCGGCTATTCGCTCGATGAACTGAATCCGGTCAACATGGAAACCTGGAACCGCATGACGCACCCGGATGATCTGGCTGAATCCCAGCGGCGGTTGGAAACCCATTTTTCGGGGGAGAATGAGCAATATGATTGTGAAATCCGCCTGCGGCACAAGGATGGGCACTGGATTTGGGTGCTAGACCGCGGGCGGGTTTTTAAGCGCACGCACGACGGCCACCCGCTGCGGATGGCCGGTACGCAACTGGAAATTACCCAGCGTAAACAGGCCGAAGCCGATCTGGCTTATAATAGACAACTTTTCCAGGCATTGCTGGAACAATCCCTTGACGGAATCGGTGTAACCAACCTGGAGGGGCAGTATATTCTGGTCAACCCTGCCTTTTGCGCGTTGACCGGCTACAGCGATACCGAATTACTCACCATGCAGGTCAGCGATCTTTTGCCCTCAAATGATGAGATGGTGTTATTTCCAAAAGTCCAACAAGGCGAAAGTGGCGTGCGCACATTACGTTTACAACGCAAAGATGGCAGCACTTTTTTTGCCGAAGTCAGCGGTGCAGCGATCACCATTGAAGGCCAGCGTTTGGTATTGGGCACCGTACGGAATATTGATACGCGTATTGAGTGGGAAGACGCGCTGCGCGAGAGCGAAGAACACTTTCGCGGGTTGTCCGAAGCCACCTTCGAGGCCATTTTTATCTCCGAAGATGGCATCTGCCTGGAGCAAAATTTGGCTGCGGAGCAATTATTCGGTTACAAAGTTGAGGAAGCACTCGGCAAAAAAATTATCGACTGGGTGAGTCCTGAAGATCGGGAACTTGTCATCCACAATGTGCGCACCGGCAATCAAACCCCCTACCGCATCACCGCATTGCGTAAAAATGGCAGCACCTTCACCTGCGAGGTGCGTGCCCGCATGATGGAATATCGCGGCCGCAACGTGCGCGTCAGCGCTTTGCGTGATATTTCCCAACAAGCAACCGCAGAACAAACGCTGCACAGACGCGCCGAAGAACTGGATGCGCTCTATAACACAACCCTGGATATCATTGCGCCCCACGAACTTCCTCGCCTGTTAAAGACCATCGTCCGCCGCGCGATCGACTTGCTCAGAGGCACCAGCGGCGGCATGTATCTCGCCGAAGAAGATTACCAACGAATGCGCTGTGTCGTTAGTTGCAACACGCCCAAAGACTACACCGGTGTTACTCTGGCCTATGGCGAGGGCGCAGCCGGAACTGTTGCCGAGACGGGCGAAGCCTTGATTATTGATGATTATCGTATCTGGGATAAACGCGCAAATATCTATGAAGGCGAACAACCCTTTAGCGCCATCATCAGCGTCCCCATGCGCTGGCAAGAACGCATCATTGGCGTTCTCCATGTGCTGCATGATACGGAAACGCGCACATTCAACCAGGATGACCTGAATTTATTATCTGCTTTTGCCAACCAGGCCGCCATCGCGGTTGAAAACGCCCGCTTGCTCGATGAACTGCATAAACACGCCGAAAAACTCGAAGAACGTGTGCGCGACCGCACTGCGGAATTGCAGATTATGGTGAATGCGATGAGCGGGCGCGAAGTGCGCATGGCCGGGCTAAAGAAAGCCATCCAAAAATTGCGGGAACAACTCATCCAGGCCGACATTAAACCGGCGGCCAACGATCCCTTACTCGAACAATATTCGGGAGATTCTTCTATATGAATATCAGCCAGGGATTCACAAAATTTCGCGATGCACTATTTGAGCCATCCGATGCGCTAACCCATCAACTTGACCGTCATCGTGCGCGCCTGTTTGCCAAGCTGATGTTCGGCAGCTTTCTTTCAATGACCCTGCCTGCATTCGGTTTTGGCCTGGGCGAAAAAATGCCGCTAACGCCCTATTATGGCGCGCTGATTGTCATGCTGGCGGCCTACTTACTAAGCCGCGGCATCTATTATCGCGTCGGGGCGGGGTTGATTACAGCCGGTTTATATGCGATGAGTATTTGGGTTATCTTCAGCGCATCCAGCTATAGCACCAGTTTTGTTGCCATCACCCTGGTGTGGATGGTTATTCCTTTTCTCATCACCAGTATGTTCTTCAGCGTGCGCACCACCACTATCACTACCCTGCTTGCCTTTGTCAGTCTCTTATGCTTGCCGCTGCTGATCCCCGAACTGGAATATCGTTTTCTGGCGCCAACCTGGGCCTTTATGTTCACCTGGGCCGTGATGCACGCTGTTTTTATGTATCATACGAACAAGCTAGAAAAGGGGGGGCGCTCAGAACTTGAACACGCCTACCAGCAATTGCAAATAGAGATCGAACAACACCAGCGAACCGAGGAACGCCTGCACATTGCCATCACCGGTAGCGGCGGCGCCTATTGGGACGAAGTCTTAGACCCTGAGGTAAATTTTGACGAGCAACCCGGCAGCGTTTTCTACTCGGCTGAGAAAAAAGCCTTGCTGGGCTACGACCCCAACGCCGATTTTCCGAGCACCGCCCTCGATTGGAATCAACACGTTCTCCCCGAAGACCAACCCCAGAGGGAGCAACGCCAGCGTCAACATTTTGAAGGGCAAACCAAGTATCTCGACTATGAATACCGCGTGCGCCGCGCCGATGGCGAAATCCGCTGGATTCACGGGCGCAGCCGCATCCTCCGCGACGAAAATGGCGCGCCGCTGCGCTGGGTGGGCATCGATTGGGATATTACCAAGCGCAAGCACACCGAAGCCGAATTGCTGCACTATCGGGCGCATCTTGAAGAACGCGTCCACACACGCACCAACGAATTGCAATTGCACGCACGTCACTTTGAATTGCTTAACGAAATCACACATACCGCGATCAGTGCCTTGAGTTTCCAGGAAACCTTGCAAATCCTGGCCGACCGCCTGGGCGAGTTAATTGGCGCGGATGGCTGTTATATTACCTTGTGGGATGAGGCTACACAGACCGCGACCCCTGGAGCGGCTTATGGGCAATTCCGTGATTCGTACCCCAGCTACCGCCCCAAACCCGATGAGCACACGCTGACCGATTCGGTCTTATCCAGAAGGAAAACCCTGGTCGTTGAGAACGCGCATGATTCGCCTTATTTACATCCCAATATTTCGGCCAATTTTCCAGGGCATTCGCTATTGGGGCTGCCGTTAATTTCCAGTGAAGCCAATCTGGGGGCGGCGCTGATTGCCTTTAACCAGCCGCACACCTTTACACCCGATGAAATTGAGCGTTGTGAACAGGCCGCCGGGCAAATTGCTCTGGTGATCTCAAAAACCCGGGCGCTGGAAACCGAAAGAGCCGCCCGGCAACGCGCCGAAACCCTGCAAAAAGCCATGCGCTCGCTGAGTTCTTCGCTAGAGTTGCAAGCCTTATTCAATATAATTTTGGAGTCACTGCGCGAAGTGGTAATTTATGATAGCGCCTCTGTGCAGCGGTTGAGCGGCGATATACTCACCATTATTGGCGGGCATGGTTTTCCAAACTTGCCCGACCTGATTGGGGTTCAATTTGATCTCACATCGGATGACAACCCCAATGTAGAAGTGATTAAGCAGCGCAAAACCATCATGATTGAAAATGCTGCCGAAAACTATCCAGCGTTCCGCCGCGAGCCACATGATAAAGCGAATATTCATTCCTGGATGGGGGTTCCACTGATTGCACGCGGTGAAATGATTGGCATGATTGCGCTCGACCGCACTGAATCACATTCTTTCAAAGCAACCGATGCCGAAATGGCCGAAACCTTCGCCGCACAGGCCGCGATTGCCATTCAAAACGCGCAGTTCTTTGAAGATATTCAACAGCACGCGGCCACACTGGAAGAGAAGGTGGCCGACCGTACATCCGAATTGCAAATTTTGGTCAATTCAATGGTCGGGCGTGAGGTGCGCATGGCTGACCTAAAAGAGGTGATCGTCAAATTGCGCAGACAGCTCCTAAGCGCAGAGATAGAGCCGATCGCAGATGACCCCCTAAAAACAGGGTTGAAGTTTAAGGGTTAGAACTCACGCAAAACGATAAAAAAATATACCGAAAATAAGGGTGTGTGGGGTGCGAGGCACCCCACACACCCTTATTTTCGGGCTTTCTTTTGCGAAAGTGGGAGGTCACTACTTCCCACGCTCTGGTATCCGGCTCATGGCATATTCCGCCAATGCGGTAATCGTCAGGCTGGGGTTCACACCCGGGTTGGCAGGAACAATGGAGCCATCAACGACGTACAAGCCAGGGTAATGATGCAATTGGCAGTTCAGGTCCACCGCGCCCTGTTCAGCATTTTCGCCAAAGGTCACGCCGCCCAAAATATGCGCCGTGGTCGGCAAATTCAGTAAATTTTCGCCAATCGATCCCTGGGGGATGCCGCCAATTTTCCGGGCGAAGGCTTCGGTGACTTCGTGCCCGGTTTCGACGCGCGAAGAGATCGTATGGGCATCATCCGGCTCGGCTTGCAGGCCGCGGCGGAAGAGTGTGTACAACGAACGCCCCAGACGCAAGCTCATGCGGTTATCGGTGGTTTGCATCACCAGCAGAATCGTGGTGCGCCGCGCCCAGCCCGGCAAGATATGCGTGCGCAAGGTATCCAGCGGATGACGGATAGCCTTCAGTGTGATCCCCAGGAAGCGGCGCAGAAAGCTTTGCCGCGCATCCACCAGCGGGAGGGCGAGCATACGCATCAGTCCCGAACCCGCGGGGTAACGCACCGGCTCGACGCGCGTGACTTCATCGGCCTTGAAGATTGAGGTAATGGCGATCCCCTGCGAATAATCAACGCGCGTGTCGCGGCTCACGCCGCCCATCAGGGCTTCGCTGTTGGTGCGTACAGGGTAACCCAGTCGCGGTGAAAGCGCGGACAGCGAACGATGAATATCGCGGCATTTGAGCAGCAATTTCAGCGTCCCCAGCACCCCGGCGGAGAAAATTACATTACGCGCGGTGACGCGTTGAGCGGGTTTGAAAGGCCAGGCCGTAGAACTGCGATGGATGACTTCGTAGCGCGCCCTCACCCCCGACCCCTCTCCCAAAATTTGGGAAGGGGAGACTGGCCGCACATCGACAACTTCGCGTTCAGCGCGTACTTCCACGCCCAACTTCTCGGCAAGATAAAGGTAATTCTTGGGCAGGGTGTTTTTGGCGTTATCGCGACATCCGACCATGCAGGCCCCACAATGGGTGCAGCCTCTTCGAGTTGGGCCATCACCCCCAAAGTAGGGGTCGGGAACATCCTGCCCTTCGGGGCCAAAGAACACCCCTACGTCGGTAGCGCGGAAGGTCGCCGCGGTGCCGCGTTCCTGTGAAATTTCCTGCAAGACATCATCCGCATGACTCAACTTGGGGTTACGCGCAACGCCGAGCATCTTTTGAGCGGTCTCATAATGGGGGCGCAAAATGGTTTTCCAATCGGCGAGATGCTGCCAGGCGGGGTTGGCAAACATATCATCGGGCGGGATTTCGAGTACGTTGGCGTAGCCCAGGCTGCCGCCGCCCACGCCGCGCCCGTGCAAGATCATCACCCCTTTGAGCAGGCTGATTTGCAAAATACCAAAGCAGCGTAGAGCTGGCGCCCAAAGATATTTCCACACGACCAGGTTTGATTTTGCAAAATCGTGATCGCGGTAGCGTTTGCCCTGCTCCAATACCAGCACGGAATAACCCTTTTCGGCCAGACGCATCGCCGAGACGCTGCCGCCAAAACCGGAACCGATGATGACGTAATCATAGATGGTATTTTCTTCGTGGGGCATGGTAAACCTCTTTTGTAGTTGGAAGACGGCTGCCGTTATTTGGCAATCTGCTGCGACATCATAACCAGTTCGACGCGCTGCGAATAGCCCACTTGCTCCCAAAAATCAATCGCTTCTTGATTTTCGCCGAAGACAAACAGGTGTGTTTTGCCAATGCCGATGCGCATCAGGGCATACATGCAGCGCCCCACCAGCGAACGGCCAATGCCCTGGCAGCGATGCGATTTTGCCACTGCAAGATGGTGAATATAGCCGCGGCGGCCATCTTGCCCGCATAAAGCTGCGCCAACAATTTTATCGCCATCCACAGCTACATAACTCAAATCAGCATTCTGCTCTAAAAACCGCTTGATACTTTCTTTCGAATCAGCATCGCTCAGGCCAATGCCTTCACTGGCTTTCCACAAGGCATATACGGCATCATAATCATTGATCGTCATCTCACGAATTTCTGCACTCATGGTGTTCCTCCAAAACGATTGAAGGTTAAAAGTTACAGGTTGCAGGTTTTTACTTTCAACCTTCAATTTTCAACTTATTCCAGTTCCACCGCCATCGCCACAGCTTCGGCTCCGCCCAGACACAACGAAGCCAGGCCGCGTTTAAGGCCGCGATCCTTGAGGGCGTAGATTAACGTTGTCAGCACACGCGCTCCACTGGCCCCAATCGGATGGCCCAACGCGATCGCGCCGCCATTGACATTAACCTTGTCCCAATCCCAGCCCTGATCGGCCAGGGCATAGCCATCGGCCAAAACCTGAGCGGCAAAGGCTTCGTTCAATTCGATCAAATCCACATCGTCCAGCGTCCAGCCGATTTTTGCTAACAGTAACGGAATGGCCTTGGCGGGCGCGTAGAAGAGATATTTCGGCTCCACGGCGGCCTGCGCGTAGCCCACAATGCGCGCCAGGGGTTGCAGGCCGTGCGCATCGGCATAGGCCGCGCTCGCCACCACCACGGCTGAAGCGCCATCGTTCAGACCAGGGGCGTTCCCGGCGGTCACTTTCCCGTCGGCGACAAAAGCCGGGCGTAATTTTGCCAGCGTTCCGAGGGCGGTATCACGGCGCGGGGCTTCATCGGTATCGAAAATTGTGACCGCACCCTTTCGCCCTTTAATTTCTACTGGCACAATCTCGGCTTTGAATTTGCCAGCGTCGATCGCCGCGATGGCGTTCATGTGGCTTCGATAGGCCAACTCATCCATAGCCTCACGGCTGACATCAAATTCTTCTGCAATAAATTCGGCGGCGTTGCCCATCCCCCAGTTTTCAAGCGCGCACCACAAACCATCGTGCAGCAGGGCATCGGTGAATTCAATATGACCAAAGCGCAACTCGCCAGAGCGACCGCGCACGAAATAAGGCGTGCGGCTCATGCTCTCGAAACCGCCTGCGACGAAGAGTTGGCTGTCCCCGGCGCGGATGGCCTGTGCCGAGAGTATAGCAGCCTTCAAGCCGGAGCCACAAACCTTATTGAGGGTGGTTGCCCCGACCGTGGCGGGCAGCCCCCCAAAGATGGCCGCCTGGCGGGCAGGGTTTTGCCCCAGCCCTGCCGAAACCACATTGCCCATATACACTTCGTCAATTTCGGCCAAATCCGGGATACCTGCCCGCTCAACGGCGGCTTCCACGCAAATTGCGCCCAGTTGGGGGGCAGTAAATCCGCTCAGGCTGCCCTGAAAGCGTCCCGATGGCGTGCGTACAGCGCTGAGAATTACGGCTTCGTGTTGCTGATCTGACATCGAATCAAACCTCCTCGCAAATGTGAAATGGCATATTGATCTATGAACATATTTCCCCAGATAAACTGAAAGTATTGTAGCAGAAAATACACCCTTACGTGAAAATTTCAACAAGCAACCTGTCGAAATTTTTCGATCCTTCTGGGATTTCTCGCCGTTGTCTCGAAATAACACACGCAAAGTATCAACTTTGATATTGTCAAGTTTCACCACCGAAGAAAAGATTGCCCCGAATTCTCAGAGAACTCACCGTGAAACTGGTGCTTGACATTTTAGAACATATAATCTATATTAGAACAGACGTTCTAAAACGAGATTTTCACAACCTTCATCCATGAAAATCTTGACAGTATGAAGCCTTAAACCTGGAGGAGGTTCATCATGTTGTCTGGTCTTTCTATCTTTCCTAACCGTATGCGTCTGCAGCGTGGTTTGCTCTTTGGAGCCTTGATTGTCACCGCCCTGTTGGCTTTCGAAATCTTCAACTATTCCACCACCGATTTCGCTCTCACCGACTTACTCGGCGATCTCAAGTTCATCGGTATCCGCTGGGCTACCATCCTTTCTATCGCGTTCTGCGGGATTGACTTTGCCGGTATCGCCCGGCTCTTCACCCCCGAACAGGGGCGCGACGAACCGGCTGAAGTCTGGTATCTCTTCGGCGCCTGGATGCTGGCCGCTCTGATGAACGCCATGCTCACCTGGTGGGGTGTCTCGATTGCGATCCTCAATCACCAGACCCTCGGCAACGCCGTCGTCGCCCGCGCAACCTTGCTCAAGGTCGTGCCCATCTTCGTTGCCATCATGGTCTGGCTGATCCGCGTGCTGATTATCGGCACCATTTCCATCGCCGGTGACCGCATCTTCAGCCAGTCGAATATGCGCACCTCGCAACGCAGCACAAAGAAAAGCGCCACGCGTAAATCGAGTAGCAACCGCCCCCAGCAATGGAACAACAACCGGCGCTCGACCACTACCACTCAGGGTGTGCGCGCCCGCTCGTTCAGCCCGGCGCCCAAGCAAACCTATTCGGATGGCGATTTCGCCTCTCAAGAACCCACCTACCACCCCGTTTCCTTCGCTGATACTGGCAAATCCAACGGAAACCGCAGCCCCAACAATACGCCACGATTTTAGGCGTAACCTTTACGCTCTGCCAGATTCTTCGCACCATGCCCCGTCACACAACTCAACATTTCAATAGCCAGGCAGCCTCTGAAAACAAATCCAGAGGCTGCCTTTGGTTCACTGGCCTCACATTTGGCGTGGCCTTGCCGCCGCTGACTGTGCTCATTCTGGGCCTGCTGATGACGGTTGTCTTGGGGCAAATTGATATTACTGCCCTTGCCGCCGATGGTTCGCTAAACACAGCAATGTACAGCGGGAAGATTGCCCCCCTCTTTACGCCCGAAGTGCAACGCTGGGGCGATGAAATTGCCGCCTGGAGCGAGCACTACGGCCTGGACCCCAATTTGGCGGCTACGGTGATGCAGATTGAATCGTGCGGAGATACGCGGGCGCTTTCGTATGCCGGGGCGATGGGGCTATTCCAGGTGATGCCGTATCATTTCTCGCTCGGTGAGGATACATACGACCCAGAAACGAATGCCTTCCGAGGTTTGGCGCACCTGAAAAACGCGCTGGATACGCGCGGCGGCGATGAGCGCCTGGCGCTGGCAGGCTACAACGGCGGCATCATGGGGACTATGCGCCCTGAATATTTTTGGCCCGCAGAGACAATTCGGTATGTGTATTGGGGTACAGGGATTTATGCAGACGCCAAACAGGGCAAAGCACAAAGTGAGCGGTTAAATGAGTGGCTGGGGCGCGGCGGGGCCAGTTTGTGCGCGCAGGCGGCGGGACGCTAAGCCTTAGAGGGGAATCTCATCTTTCTGGCTGGCACTCACCTTCGGGCAAGGGCAGCCAAACCACAAATCGAGTTCCCTCACCGAGGCTCGATTCCACTTCAATTTCGCCCCCATGATGGCGCACAATCCAATAGGCTATCGATAAGCCCAGACCAAAGCCTTTGCCATCCCCGCTGCGCGTGCGGGATTTTTCGGCGCGGTAGAAACGCTCGAAGATATGCGGGAGATCTTCTGGGGGGATGCCGGGGCCAGTGTCCGAGACCGTCAGGCAGGCTTGTTGGTCTGATTTCTCCAATGCAACAAGTACGTCGCCACCGCGCGGGGTGTATTTAATCGCATTTTCGACGAGATTTAGAATCACCTGTTTAAGTCGATCACGATCACCACACACCTGCACCTGATCGAAATCGCCCAAACGCACATTCACGCGTTCTTGCGCCAGCATACGCGCCTGCTGCAGCACCTCAAGCAGCAAGACATCCAGCTCAACGATGCTCTGGTCAAGCGGCAGTTTCCCCGATTCGACACGCGCCAGCAACAGCAGATCGCCAATCATGCGGGTAAGACGGTCTACTTCGCCCTCGATACTCAGCAAAGATTCGTCATCGGCACAGCCCATGCGTCGCAGCAGATTGATATTTCCCTTGATGACAGTGAGCGGCGTGCGCAGTTCATGCCCCACATCGGCCACAAAGCGACGCTGCATATTGAAGAGGTTTTCTAGCCGTCCCAGGGTTTGATTGAAGGCTGCAATCAACTGCCCAACTTCATCGGCTGGCGGGCCCTGATAGGGGATACGCCGCGAGAGATCATCGGCGCGGGTAATTTGCAACGCCACATTGGTTACATGCTCCAGGGAGGCCAGCGCCTGATAGGTGGTCAACGAAACAGCCAGGGCAGCCAGCCCCATGGCGACGACTGTCCCCGCAATCAATACGGTCAGCAATGTTTTTTGCGTAGCCTCCACAATCGCCGTACTCGCCCCTACCTGAAGCGTGCCAATTAAGCGATTCCCCACCGAAAGGGGTACGCTTAACACCCGTAAAGGTGCCCCCCCAATGGTTGTTGTGCGATAGACGGGTTGAGCAGGAAGATAGTCGAGGGGCGACATTGGCTCGCGCAGGTGGCTGATACTGGCCGAAGCGAGACTCAAACCCTGGTTGCGCGCCCATAGCTGAAAATAAACATTGGTCGCCAGTTCAACATCGGGCGTGGAAATCATATCCAAACCCCCAACCGCATTCAGTTCTGTGCCTTCAATCAGATCGTTGGCCGAGATTGCCAATAATTCGTCTATTTGATCTACCAAATTAACGCTGACCAATTGGTAAACGACAAAGCCAAATACAAGCAGTATCCCCCCAACCAACGATGTATAGAGCAGAGTCAGACGGCTGCGTAGCGACATTAGTCGGTTTTGCGCAGTACGTACCCCACACCGCGCACAGTGTGGATCAAACGATCTGCTTCTGTATCTTCCAGCTTTTGGCGCAAATAGCGCACATAAACTTCGATAATATTGCTCTCGCCGCCAAAATCATAACCCCAAACCGAATCGTAAATCACATCGCGGGTGAGTACCTGGCGCGGGTGGCGCATAAAAAGTTCAAGTAACTCGTATTCTTTGGCGGTGAGGGTAATAATCTGTTCGCCACGGTGTGCCTGGCGCGTGCCGGTATCCAAAGATAGATCAGCAAATTGATAAACTTTGGGGCGGCTGGAAGGTTGAGAGCGGCGCATCAGGGCGCGGATACGGGCCAGCAATTCATCGAGATCAAAGGGCTTGACCATATAATCATCGGCCCCCATATCGAGGCCAACGATCCGGTCATTCACGCCATCTTTAGCCGTAAGGATAATAATGGGCACATCGCCACCTGCTCGCAGGCGGCGACAGACTTCCAGGCCATCAATGCCGGGCAGCATCAAGTCGAGCACAACCAGATCGGGCGGATGATCGCGCGCGATTGACAAGCCTGTTTTTCCATCAGTCGCATCAAAAACTTCGTAACCTTCATACGCCAGGCCGCGGCGCAAAAAGGTAAGAATGCCTTCATCGTCTTCGATTACTAAAATGCGAGCGGTCATTGCATCCTCCGGTCATGTGGGTCTTTATCGAAATATACCACAGGCACAAAAAAGAAAAAAGGCCGCCAAAATTGGCGGCCTAAGGGTGTCCAGGAACAACAACCTGATTATGCAAGCTCAACAACGCCACCGGCTTCTTCAATTTTAGCCTTGGCATCTTCAGCAGCTTCTTTGCTGACAGCTTCCATAATTTTGGCATCGGCGGTTTCAGCAAGCTCTTTCGAGTCGGAAAGACCAAGGCTGGTGATCTGGCGGATCACTTTGATAACCTGAATTTTCTTGGGGCCAGCGTCTTTGAGAACTACATCGAATTCGGTTTTCTCTTCAACTTCTTCAGCAGCGACAGCAGCACCAACAGCGGCCATAGCAACAGGCGCAGCGGCGGAAACGCCCCATTCTTCTTCGAGCATCTTCACCAGTTCAGCAGCTTCGAGAACAGTTAGTTCGCTCAGTTCTTCCATGATTTTTTTCAAATCAGCCATTTTAAAACTCCTTACAATCCTATTATTTATTTACAAGTTGAGAGTCTGTCAGCGACAAAACTCTATTATTTATGATCCAGTTTCAGGCAGCTTCGGGGGCTGCGCCTTTTTCTGAATATGCTTTCAGCACGCCAGCGATCTGACGTCCAGGTTCGGCCAAAATACGAGCGAGCTTGGATGCCGGAGCCGACAAAGTACCCAACAGTTGAGCGCGTACCACAGGCAGTGGCGGCACTTTCGCAAGAGCAATAATTTCAGCCGGTGAAACCAACTGACCATTGAGATAGCCCATTTTGATTTCAACAAAATCAGATTCGTCGGCAAAGTCAACAATTGCTTTTGCCAGGCCTGGCGAATCTTGAAATGCAAATCCAACGGCTGTATCGCCCTGGAAATCTTCTTCCTTGATTTCCATACCCGCTTGTTCGAGCGCGATTTTTGCCAGGGTGTTTTTCACAATATGAAATTCACCACCAGCTTCGCGTATATCGGCACGCAGTTTGTCGAGATCACTCACTGTAAGACCAATATATTTCGTCAACACCAGAGCACCGCTGCGCCCTATCCAATCGGCATACTGAGCAATTATTTCTTGTTTTTTCTGCTTTGAAATAGCCAAAGAAACGTCCTCCTTTCTTACAAGTCTTGTATCTGCTCAGGCAAAAGCCTTTGCAGAAGAAATTCCGAGAGTAAGGGTGTGCGCAGGGGCGTGCCCCTGCGCACACCCTTACTCTCGGTTAGTTCGAGAAAATAAAAGTCTTTACCTCATCGCGAGGTAAAGACTCTATACCCAAAAAAGGGAACCCAATACAGGGAAAGTCTCACCTCGGCAGGGAATTAAGCCACATGGCACCTGCTGTCTCTGGCAAAGTATGAAAATTAATAAACTAGGCGTCCACTTCCATCAGGCGGGCCTTGTTCACATCTACGCGGATGCCAGGGCCCATTGTAGAACTCAGGGTAATACGACGGACGTAGGCACCTTTGGTAGCCGCCGGTCGGGCTTTCATAACAGCCTGCACCAGTACAGCCATATTGTCTCTCAATTGATCTTCTTCAAAGGAAATTTTACCAATCGGTACATGAAGATTTGCGGTTTTATCCACACGGAATTCTACACGACCGGCTTTGGCTTCGTTAATTACGCCGGGGAGGTCCTCCCCGGGGACAACCGTACCTGCTTTGGGGCTGGGCATTAGCCCCCGAGGGCCAAGCACTCGCCCCAGGCGGCCTACTTTGCCCATCATCGCGGGTGTAGCAATGGCTACATCAAACTCGGTCCAGCCATCTTGAATTTTCTTGAGGGTTTCTTCATCATCTGCAACTGTATCAGCTCCGGCTTCGCGTGCTATGGTAGCGTCTTCGCCCTGCGCAAAAACCAGCACACGGATCGTTTTACCCAACCCATGAGGGAGTACAACAACATCACGAACCTGCTGATCGGCGTGACGGGGGTCAACGCCAAGACGGATGTGTAATTCGACTGTTTCATCAAACTTGGCATAAGCAATTTCCTTTGCAAGCTTGATCGCTTCGGCCGGATCGTAGTTCGTGTTACGATCTAATTGTTCAAATGCAGCATTAAATTTTTTACCATGTTTAGCCATGATGACTCCTTTGTGGTGCAAGCGGATGCAAACATCCTCCCACGAGAGCTACTCTACTACCAAAATGCCCATATTGCGGGCAGTGCCTTCAATCTGGCGCATGGCGCCTTCAATGTTGATCGCATTCAGGTCTTGCATTTTGATTTCGGCGATCTCACGCACCTGGGCGCGGGTAACCTGACCAACCTTTTCACGATTCGGTACGCCAGAGCCTTTCGGGATCCCGGCTGCTTTAATCAGCAAAGATGCCGCCGGAGGGCTTTTGAGTACAAATTTGAAAGAAGCATCGGAAAAAATGCTGATTTCTGCGGGAATAATTTCGCCCATGCGGTTCTGTGTACGGGCGTTATACTCTTTGCAAAATTGCATCAGGTTGATGCCATGCGAAGCCAACGCAGGCCCAATCGGGGGCGCAGGGTTCGCTTTTCCGGCGTGAATTTGAAGTTTTACAACTGCTTTTAATTTTTTTGCCATGTTTTTCTCCTTGGTGGTGTTAGCGGATGTTTTCTATCCTCCCACGAGGGTTTTACTTGAACTTTCTTTTACATTTTTTCTACTTGCAAGAAATCTAATTCGACCGGTGTTTCGCGGCCAAAGAAATTCACCATCACGCGCACTTTGGCGCGTTCCATATCCAACTCGGCAACTGCACCGTGGAAATCTTTGAAGGGGCCTTCAACAATCCGCACACGCTCACCAATGCGGAAGGTCACCTTGATGCGCGGGGCATCGGCTTCCATGCGCTTGACGATGTGCGCCACTTCTTCCGGACGCAGCGGTATGGGAGTATTCCCCATGCCAACAAAGCCGGTCACCCCAGGGGTATTCCGCACAACATACCATGATTCCTCGGTCAACGCTAAATTGACCAGGATATAGCCGGGGAATACGCGGCGTTCAACGGTACGGCGTTTGCCTTCTTTGACTTCAATTTCTTCTTCGGTTGGTACTACCACATCAAATATGCGGTCCTGCATTCCCATCGATTCGATACGTTGCAGCAGGTTGTGGTGGACTTTGTTTTCATAACCGGAGTAGCAATGCACAACATACCAGGCGCGGCCTTCCTCATCTTCGCCCTCATATTTAGGGGAAGCAGGTTCTGGCTGCGACTCTTCAACAGGAAGATCAGCCACAACGTCGGCAGCGACTTCATCTACCTCTGTTTCTTCGATAATCTGGTTTTCCTGGTCGTTTTCAGGCATGGCACTCATTTCTGGTGATTATAAACCGAGAATTACAACAAAAAGGCGGGAGAACAAATAATCTAATAGACCCAAAAATGCGCTCATTCCAAATGTTACGAAGAGCACTACAATGGTCAGATTGATTGCTTCCTGACGAGTGGGCCAGGTTACTTTACGCAGTTCGCCAACTGTTTCGCGGTAAAAACGTGTGATTGCGTTTTTACGTGCTGGTTTCTTCTTGTTAGCCACACAATTCTCCTTTTCCGGCGAAAACGCCGTCTCGCAATTGGGACGGCGTGATTTCTCAGGCAGGCGAGGCAGGAATCGAACCCACAACCTACGGTTTTGGAGACCGTTGCTCTACCTAATTGAGCTACTCGCCTGTGTTAGTTCAATAGTTGGGTAGTTTGATAGTTTTGTAATTCAACAGAAAACTACTTGACTATTCAACTACCCAACTACACTACTATCTCACTTCGCGATGCGGCGTGTGTTTGCGGCAACGGCGACAGTATTTGCTTAACTCCAAGCGACCGGAGTCATTACGACGATTTTTTTCCGTCATATAGTTACGTTCCTTGCAATCTGTGCAAGCCATTGTAACAACGTGACGAACACCTTTCTTGCCAGCCATAGTTTACCTACTCAATGATCTTGGTGACGACACCGGCACCAACAGTTAGGCCACCCT
>JABGRQ010000111.1 GCA_018648225.1 Chloroflexota bacterium | reverse complement strand
GTAAGGTTCTTCGCGTAGCATCGAATTAAACCACACGCTCCGCTGCTTGTGCGGGAACCCGTCAATTCCTTTGAGTTTTAGCCTTGCGGCCGTAATCCCCAGGCGGCGAACTTATCGCGTTAGCTTCGGCACCGACAGTTTTTACACCACCGACACCAAGTTCGCATCGTTTACGGCATGGACTACCGGGGTTTCTAATCCCGTTCGCTACCCATGCTTTCGCGTCTCAGCGTCAGGACCGGCCCAGAAGACCGCCTTCGCCACTGGTGTTCCTCCCGATATCTACGCATTTCACTACTACACCGGGAATTCCACCTCCCTCTACCGTCCTCGAGTCTGGCAGTTTCGAACGACCTCTCCCAGTTGAGCCAGGAGCTTTCACATCCGACTTGCCAAACCGCCTACACGCGCTTTACGCCCAGTAAATCCGGATAACGCTTGCCTCCTACGTGTTACCGGACCGTGTTTCAGTTCCAGTGTGGGGGGCCACCCTCTCAGGTCCCCTACCCGTATGCCTTGGTAGGCCATTACCCTACCAACTAGCTGATGGGACGCAGGCCCCTCTCGAAGTGGATTACTCCTTTAGACGTAGATTTCTAGAAACTACGACCACATGGGGTATTAGCTCCAGTTTCCCGGAGTTATCCCCCGCTTCGAGGCAGGTCACCAACGCGTTACTCACCCGTTCGCCACTAGGAAATCCCATCCACGAGTACGAATACACGTATCAGGGCTCCTCGTTCGACTTGCATGTATTAGGCACGCCGCCAGCGTTCATCCTGAGCCAGGATCAAACTCTCCGCATAAAACTAGCATCCGAAGATGCGGGATTTACATGAGACTTACAAAAATTGACTAGGTTTTCGCTTTCTGTCACTCTTCAGTTGTCAAGGTGCATTTTTTAGAGCAGTCTTGGATTGTATCAAGGCTCTATCGAACTGTCAAGACACTTTTAGACACAAAATTAGAACCGATATCGTCTTTTTCGACATCGGCACTTTTTTCAATGCCTATTTAGTTGTTACTGATCTGCCCGTTTGGGCTAGGTCACTTGTTTTGTTCGACGGGGGATAATTATACGGATTTGAAAGCGAATGTCAAGGGCAAATTGGAGCAATTTTCAAAATTCATCAAAATTGGTGCCCAGGGTAGGCTAATCCATGTGTTGGCGGCCCGCCAGAGCGCGTAGCAACGTGCTTTGGTCGGCGTATTCGAGATCGCCGCCCATGGGCAGGCCGCGCGCCAGGCGTGTGATCTGTATATCAAAATGAGCCAATTGCCCGCGCAGATACATGGCGGTTGCATCCCCTTCCATACTGGGATTAGTCGCCAGAATAACTTCGCGAATATCTTCTTGCTCGCAACGTCCCAACAATTCGCGAATTTTCAGATCTTCAGGCCCGATCCCTTCGATGGGGGATAGCGCGCCATGCAATACATGATAGACCCCGCGAAAGCCATCGGTACGCTCAAGCGCCAAAACATCAAGCGGCTCTTCAACGATGCATAAAATCGAGCGATCGCGCGCCTCATCGGCACAAACAATACATTCAGTGCGCCCGGCTTCGGTGATGTTATAACAACGCTGACAAAACGCGGTGCCTGATTTGAGTACATCGAGCGCTTCCGCCAAATCGAGTGAAAAATTATCCGGGGCGCGCAATAAATAAAAGGTTAACCGAGAGGCCGTTTTGGGACCGATACCCGGCAAACGCGACAGTGCGTCGATCAGGTTCTGAATTGGGAGTGGGAGCGACATAATCAGCCAGGGCGTTGTCGGGTCAGAAGGGCAAACCGCTCGTCAGAGGGCCCAAGCGCTCGGCAGCCAGTTCACGAGATTTATCTAAAGCGCTGTTAACAGCGATCAGAATCAAATCCTGAATCATTTCTACATCTGCGTCTTCCAGGATGGCAGGATCCAACTTGATCGCTTGAAGTTGTTGATCGCCTGTAACAGTTGCCGAAACCACACCGCCGCCAGCCGTTGCGGAGACAGTTTCGTTGGTGAGCGATTCTTGAGCAACTGCCATTTGCTCTTGTAGTTGCTGAAGTTGCTTCATCATGCCACCGCCACCACTCATCGGGGGGCGAGGTTGTCGGGGTCGTTTTGCCATGAGTTCCTCCGGTCGTTTCTATTTTTACTGCACGTCCACAATTTTGCCGCCTAAATCACGCAAGGCGGTAGCAACCATGCCTTCCTGATCAATATCGGGAGGCAATTCGCCACCCTGCGATACTACGCACAGCACCGACATGCTTTTGCCCAGCACTTGTTGCATAACTTTTTGCAGGATATCAATATTTTCGCCAGTTTCCATTTTCGATTTTGCAAACTCGCCATTGAAGCCCAGTACCAGCGCGTTACCTTTCACGCCCAATGGATTACAAGAATTGAGCAAAGCCTGTGTTTGGGGGCTTTGTTCGCGCACTTGCTTCAAAATCGCTTCCCAATGTTGGGTGATTTCGTTGGGCAGTGCTTTTTCGACAGAGGCTGTTTTGGCGGATTTCGGCTTGGGGACAGAATCTTGCCCTGAGGGTGCGCGCCCACTCGGAGCAAGTGCGGGACTCCTTTTTGGGGTGCTCGGCCCACTCGGAGGCTGTACCACCTCCGGGGCGGGTAGCTCCAAAGATTCCACAAAAGCCATCTCTAATGGTAAAGCCGGCTGCCAGGCATTGCGTGCTTCGCCCGCAGCGCGGTTGAAGTTTTTCAATAAACGCAATAATTCTGATGCTTCAAAAGCCTGGGCATGTGCCACCATTTTCTCACGCGTCTCCGTGGATGCATCTATCTGATCGGCATTGCCCATGCGAAAAAGCAATACATTGCGCAAATAATCCACAATTTGGCGCGCAAACTGGCGCGGATCGCTGCCGGTATCGAGGGTGCGATGAATGCAATTCAACCCATCGGCAGCATCTCTGGCGTGTAAGGCGTCAAGAATTTCCAACACAGCCTGATTGGTAGCCGTACCCAAGACAGCCTGCGCAACCGGAAGGGTGATTTCCTGTGCGGTGGCGGCAAGTTGGTCGAGCAACGAAACAGCGTCACGCAAGCTGCCTGTAGCTTGCCGAGCGATGAGCGTTAGAGTGTCGCTGTCAATTTCAAGGTTTTCGTTCTCGGCAATATTTTCCAACAAGCGCACCATATCGGTCACGGGGATGCTGCGGAATTCGTGTCGCTGACAACGCGAGAGTACTGTAGCCGGAATTTTATGTACTTCGGTGGTCGCCAGAATGAAGATGGCGTGAGCAGGTGGCTCTTCAAGTGTTTTCAACAGGGCGTTAAAAGCCGCGGTTGAAAGCATGTGAACTTCGTCAATAATATAGACTTTGAAGCGGCCCTGGTTGGGTGAGAAATTAATTTTATCGCGCAGGTTACGCACATCATCCACACTGGTGTTGGACGCGGCGTCAATTTCGATCAGATCCATGAAACGACTCTGATTAACGGCCTGACAATGCGCACACTGCCCACAGGGACGCTCGGCCAGATCGTCGCTAAGGCAATTGACAGACTTTGCTAACAAACGCGCCGAGCTGGTTTTCCCGGTGCCGCGCGGTCCGGCAAAGAGATAGGCATGAGCAACGCGGTCATGGGAAACAGCATTGCGCAGCGTGGTAGTAATATGTTCCTGGCCGATAACTTGGTCCCAGGATTGGGGTCGCCATTTTCGGTAGTAGGCTTGGGTCATGGGGTTGGTCGGTTGGTCGGTTGGTCGGTTGGTCGGTTGGTCGGTTGGTAATCAAGTGTAACATGCGGGCAGAAGTTGGGTCAATTCATAGATGTGGGGATCTGCACAATTTCGCGCTGCGATGTTATGGAACTTGATAATTTGTATGTATATTTCCGGCTGCGTCGTAGAGGGTCACAATTTCACCCGATTGCCAAACAGCCTCCGCCGCGCCCCAAAAGAGTTCCAGTGGATTATCGACATCGGTGCGAGAATAAATAATAATTTGACCATTTTCATACAGGGTTGCCTGAGGAAGCGTGTAGAGATTCCCGTCTTCATCGCCGAGCTGCCAGCCTGCCAGGGATATTTTTTCTCCCCCAGCGTCGCCCAGCACAACTCGCTCTGTCGCTAAGTCGCCAACCGCCAGCACTGAGACAATTTCAACGCTCCCTTGAGCCACTTCCACTGCCGGAACAACTGTAGCGGACAACGGGGCAGCATCCGGGTCTGGAACATAGATAACCAGGCCGGTTCCGATAGCATCCGCATCTGTCAGGCCATTAAGTTCCAATAACTCTTCAACGGTGACATCATACTCCAAGGCAATATCGCCCAGTGTTTCACCGGCGCGCACCTGATGCGCCAATAGAGCCTGGGGAGGCTCTAGCGTTGGTTCGGCAGCGGTTTCTAAAGCAATCGGAGCATTTGTTGGTAAAATAACATCGGCGGCAACGCGGTCAAACTCGTTTTGGTGGGCGCGCTCCCAAAGGGTCAACACAATTAAGGTTGTTGCGATCGAAACCACAATATTAAGTAACAGGTAATAGGACAAGCGTTTCCACTGCATAAACTTGTAATTCTCCAGACGCAATCATTAATTCTTCCCTAGCGCATCGGCTGCAATTATCGCTGCAAAGCGCGTTGCACCTTTGTAAATGCGCTTGATCTGGTGATCTATACTCTCTATTGACGAAGAACAGCACTGACACTACAATCACCAAATCATAATCGAATTCCGTAATATCTACTCCTACTATTATAAAGCACGTTTGTATGCCTTACCTAATTGACGGCCACAACCTGATTCCCAAGATTGCCGGATTAAGTCTGCGTTCCATCGACGATGAAAACCAGTTGATCCAGAAACTTCAAACCTTTCAGCGCCAAAGTCGCAAAAAAGTGGAAGTTTTCTTTGATGGCGCGCTGCCGGGGGAAAGCGGCATCCGCAAAATTGGCGGGGTAAAAACCCATTTTGTTCGCCATGGAGCGACAGCAGATAGCGCCATAGTGAAGCGTCTGAAGGAATTAGGTAATGATGCCCGCAATTGGACGGTAGTCAGTTCAGATCGGCAGGTACTGGCCGCTGCCCGCAGCAGCCGGGCCAGTACACTCTCATCTCAAGCGTTTGCTCAACTTATGAGCACCACCAACGAGCGCGCCAGCCAGTCGGCTCCCGCGCAAGAAGAACAAATCGGCCCGGCTGAAGTTGAAGAATGGCTGCAACTATTCCGGGATAAGAAAAACCACACATCAAACGGATAAAAAGTCTCATTTTATTTTAATGCAATTTAGACCGAAATAGTATATATTGTTGACGTTGGTACTTGCTTCTCCTTTTACTGGTACCTTGCAAGTATCGCACCACTTTCCTTGCCCTATATGTGGGTGAGATTGGTGGTCCTCCTAAAAAGAAATCGTTGAGCGTGTCCCCCACACGTTCAACGATTTCTTTTTTTTATACATTTTTTATGCAAATATTCGTTGATATTTGTGAAATTTTACACTCTGCCTACCTCTCAAAAACATCCTGTGATATACTTCGTCAAATCTACCTAAGCTACCCAAAACCATAAAAATTACCAATATCTTTACCTGAGGATTTCCTATGCTCCTTGACTATGCCCCAATCGCCATACTCATACTATTGGCCACTGGGTTAGCCGCCCTTGTGGTTATTTTAGGCCATTTATTTGGCCCAAAACGTCATACCGATGCAAAAGCCATGCCCTATGAATCGGGAGTCACACCTTATGGGCCCGGAACACGGCGCATGTCTGTGAAATACTATTTAGTGGCTGTACTTTTCATCCTTTTTGACATCGAAATTATCTTCTTCTTGCCTTGGGCTGTGGTACTGCGCGATTTCATCGACAATAGCCTGGGGCTTTTCGCGCTCGTCGAGATGTTTGTCTTTATCCTGATCTTATTGGTAGGGTATGTGTATGCCTGGAAGAAAGGAGCCCTGGAATGGGAATAGAACAAAAACTCGGTAACATGGGAATTGTTACCACTACATTGGAAAAGGTTGTCAACTGGGGCCGGACGCGGGCCATGTGGCCGCTGCTATCGGGTTTGGCTTGCTGCGCCATCGAAATGATGGCAGCCGAGGCCAGTCACTATGATATGAGCCGCTTCGGTATGGAGTTGATGCGCGCCAGCCCCCGTCAATCAGATTTGTTGATTGTAGCGGGACGCGTATCCCGCAAAATGGCTCCGGTGATCCGCCGGCTTTACGATCAACTGCCGGACCCCAAGTGGGCGATTGCTATGGGAGATTGTGCTTCGAGCGGCGGCGTTTTCAATAACTATGCCATTGTACAGGGCGTAGATGAGATCATTCCGATTGATGTCTACATTGCTGGATGCCCCCCCCGACCAGAGGGACTGATTCACGGCATTCTCACACTCTACGAAAAAGTAGAACGAGAAAAAATCACGGATTGGAAATAAACGGATAATTATGGACGAAAAACTCAAAAACGCTATTCAAGCAATCCGCAAAGGCTATGACGTAGACGAACTGACGTTCCGGGATGAGGTTTCGCTGATTCTCTCCCCGAATGATGTAGTGGAAATTTGCCGCCAATTACGCGACGATTTCGACTTCAATTTGTTATCAAGCCTGACGGCCGTTGATTACTGGCCCGCAAACGATCCCCGTTTCCATGTAGTTTATCAACTGTACTCTATCGAAAACAATATTACGCTCCGATTGCGCGTTTTGGTGCCGGGCGAGAATCCAAAAATCCCTACTATCGAAAAACTCTACCCAAATGCAAATTGGCACGAACGCGAACTCTGGGATATGTTTGGCATTCAAGTTGACGGGCACTCTGATCTGAGACGAATTCTCATGCCCGCCGACTGGGAAGGCCACCCGCTGAGGAAAGACTACCCCTTGGGATATGAAGAAGTTCAGTTCAGCTTCAATGCGGAAGAAATTGACAAGAAAAAACCCTACGTGAAGGAATAAGCGTAATACGGTTTCCGTATTTACGAAAATGAGGTTCCTATGGTGCAACTTCAAGAAGTTACTTTTGACGAACTCAAACATCTCGTCTCCGATCGAGCGCTAACGGGTGAAACCATGCTGCTCAATATGGGGCCGCAGCACCCCAGTACCCACGGCGTGCTGCGTTTGATGCTGGAACTTGACGGCGAAACGATTGTCAACTGTGTGCCCGATATTGGTTTCTTGCATACCGGTGTTGAAAAAAATATGGAAGCCAAGCGCTACGAACAGGCCGAGGTGATGACTGATCGTCTGGATTATCTCAATACCATCGGCAATAATCTGGCCTACTGTCTGGCGGTCGAAAAACTGGTCGAACTGGATGTGCCCCCGCGGGCGCAGGTGATCCGTGTGATTCTGGCGGAATTACAGCGCATCGCTTCACATCTGATCTGGCTGGGCACACAATCGCTCGACCTGGCGGCTATGTCGATGTTCTTGTATTGTTTCCGCGAGCGCGAAATTATTCTCGATATTTTCGAAAGTGTGTCGGGGCAACGCATGATGACCACCTACATCCGACCGGGTGGCTTATGGCGGGATGTATCCGGCGAGTTTGTGCAACTGGTGCAAGATTTTTTGGAATATTTTCCCAAACGCATCGAGCAATATGAAGGCCTGCTGACAAAAAACCCGCTCTTCATTGACCGCGTCAAAGGGATTGGCGTGATCTCTGCCGAAGAGGCGGTTGCCCGCGGATTTACAGGCCCATCGCTACGCGGCTCGGGGGTGGCCTACGACAACCGGAAAGTGCGCCCCTACTCTGGCTATGAAGAGTACGATTTCGAAGTCCCCACGGCTACCGGGGGTGATGTATTTGCCCGATACCGTGTGCGCATGGATGAGTTCTGGCAGTCGCTACGGATTATCGAACAGGGGCTGAAAAAGCTCAAAGAACTGGACGGCGCTCCGGTGCGCAGCAGCAACCACAAATTCGTCCCGCCCCCCCGCTCAGAGATTGGAACCAGCATGGAGGCTTTGATCCACCACTTTAAGCTGTGGACCGATGGATATAACGCTCCCAAAGGATATGTATATGTTCCGGTGGCATCCCCCCGCGGTGAGTTAGGAGTTTATCTCGAAAGTGATGGCAGCAACAAGCCCTATCGCATCCACTGGCGCACGCCATCCTTCATCCACTTGCAAGCGCTGCCCTTCCTGAGTAAGGGGCACTTAATTGCCGATCTGGTGGCAATTATCGGTAGCGTTGATATTGTCTTGGGAGATTCGGACCGGTGAACAAATTAGCAGACAAATACGCAGACGAAATACAGAAAATTCTGGCGAAATATCCTCCAGAAGAGAAACGCTCGGCGGTGATGACGCTGCTATACATGGCACAGCGTGAAGGCGGCTATGTTAGCAAGCAAGACATCCATGATATTGCTGAGATTGTAGAAATTACCCCTACCGAAGTTGCAACGCTGATTGGGTTTTACACGCTGTATCACGATAAACCAGCGGGTAAGATTCGCATTCAGGTTTGTAACGATCTGCCCTGCGCGTTACGCGGCGCCGATAAATTCCTAGAAGAGCTTTGTGATGCCCTGAATATCCAGCCTGGCGAAACCACGCCCGATGGGCTGGTTACCATTGAGCCGGTGATGTGCCTGGCGGCATGCGATAAAGCGCCTATGTTCCAGGCGCAAAGCCGTGAGGGATTGGAATATCACGAACATATGACCGTGGAAAGCACGATGGCCTTAATTGAAACCTGGAAGGAGGAGAAATAATGGCTGAACACGTACTCCTTCGACATCGCGACATCCCTGAGATCAACCAGCTGGATGTTTACAAGAAAAAAGGCGGCTTTGAAGCTTTCAAGAAAGTTGTCAAAGCGATGAAACCCGAAGAAGTCACTGAGATTGTCAAGGCTTCCGGGTTGCGCGGACGCGGCGGTGCGGGCTTCCCCACCGGGGTCAAGTGGACCTTCATGGATAACAAAAACTGGCCCCATTACGTCGTCGCTAATGCCGATGAATCGGAGCCGGGCACTTTTAAGGACCGCGAGATTATGGAAAGCAATCCCTTCCAGTTTTTGGAGGGTGTGGCAATTTCATCCTACGCGGTCGGGGCGAACGCCGCGTATGTGTATTGCCGCGGCGAGTTCTGGCAGGTGGCTCACTATCTCGATGAAAAAATCGCCGAGATGGAAGCTGCCGGTCTGTTAGGCGACAAGCTCTTCGGCACTGACTACAGCCTGCGGATTTACACCCATCTGGGTGCGGGGGCTTATATCTGCGGCGAAGAAACCGCGCTACTCGAATCGCTGGAAGGCAAGCGCGGCCAGCCGCGTTTGCGCCCGCCGTTCCCGCCCTCCTTTGGGTTGTATGGCAAGCCGACTGTGGTCAATAATGTAGAAACCCTCACCAACGTGCCGTCAATTATCACCAAAGGCGCTGATTGGTACAAATCGCTGGGCACCGAAGATACCGCCGGGGTGAAAATTTTCAGCCTTTCGGGGTGCGTCAATAAACCCGGCAACTACGAGTTACCCTTCGGGACAACATTCCGCGAGCTGATTTACGAACACGGCGGCGGAATCGCCAACGGCAACAAGATCAAGGCCATTATGGCAGCGGGTGCCTCCTCAGCAATGATCGTTGCCACCGACGAAGCCCTCGATACGCCCATGGATTACGCCTCGGTACGCACGCTCAAAGCCGATTTAGGCTCCGCCTCGGTGATTGTAATTGACGACAGTTTCAGCATTGACTGGGTACTCAACAAGACCATCCACTTCTTCAAACATGAATCGTGCGGCAAATGCACCCCCTGTCGTGAAGGCAACTACTGGATGAGCCATATTATCGAGCGCATTCATCACGGCGAAGGCAGCAGTTTTGATGTTGAATTGTTGACGAAGGTTGCCTACCAGATACAGAATAAATGCCTGTGCGCGCTAGGCGAGTTCTCCTTGCAGGCCGTCGTTTCGGGCGTTGAACGCTTCCCGCAGGATTTTGAAGCGAAGGTGAACCGATGACAAAAGAAATTACCCTAACCATAGACGGCCAGCAAGTCACTGTACCTGATGGCACCATCGTCGTAGACGCCGCCAAGAATGCCGGCATAGACATCCCGGTTTTCTGCTACCATCCCAAGATGGAACCGGTGGGCATGTGCCGCATGTGTCTGGTAGATATTGGCCGCCCGGTATTTGACCGTGCCACCGGCGAAGCCGTGCTCGAAGAAGACGGCAACCCCAAAATTCAATTTGGCTGGAAACTCGAAACCGCCTGCACCGTCCCCGTTTCGGAGGGTATGGTTGTGGACGGTCTGAGCGACAAAGTGCAGCAAGGCCGTGAAGACATCGTAGAATTCTTGCTGACTTCGCACCCGCTCGACTGCCCGATCTGCGACAAGGGCGGCGAGTGCCCGCTGCAAAATTTGACCATGGCTTACGGCTCCAGCGACAGCCGCTTCATCTTCGATGAGAAAATCCACGCCGCCAAAAATGTGGCCCTCGGCGACCTGATCTGGCTGGACCGCGAACGCTGCATTCAATGCGCCCGCTGCATCCGCTTCCAGGAAGAGATCGCCGACGACCCGGTGCTGGAATTCTTTAACCGCGGCCGCGCCACCGACATCATCACCAACTCAGAACCGGGTTTCGACTCCTACTGGTCGGGCAATACTACCGATATTTGTCCTGTCGGCGCGCTGACTACGGCGGATTTCCGCTTTGGCGCTCGCCCCTGGGAACTCAACCAGGCCGCTTCGCTATGCAGCCATTGCGCCGTGGGGTGCAACCTGACGTACAACACCCGCCGTGAAGCCAAATCCGGCGGCGATATTGTGATTAAACGGGCGATGCCGCGCCAGAACGAGCAGGTCAACGAATTATGGATCTGCGATAAAGGCCGCTTCGCCTATCATTATGTGGATAGCAGCGACCGCCTGACCCAGCCATTGATTCGCAAAAATGGGGAACTCACCCCTGCGAGCTGGGATGAAGCCCTGACGCTGGTCGCCGAGCAACTCAAAAACGCCGGGGGTGGATTGCTGACTCTGGCGGGTGGACGGCTGCCCAATGAGGACTTGTTCAATCTCAAGAAGCTCAGCGAAGGTCTGGGCGGCACGGCAGCCCTGCACAGCTATATGGCTGGCGGCGATCTGACGGCTCAGATGAGCATGTCGGAAACTGTAAACCTTTCCACGATCGGCGCGGGCGATGCGATTGTAGTCGTCGCCTGCGATCTGGAAGAAGAAGCGCCGGTGTGGTGGCTGCGTGTCAAGCAAGCGGCCAAACGCGGGGCTAAATTGACCGTCGTCAACCCCCGCCCCACCAAGACTGAACACCACGCTTCAGAAATTATCCGGTACACCTACGGCGAAGAAGTTGCTGCCATCAAGAAGGTTAGTCTGGCCGAAGCCGCGAAAGTGATTGTCTTCTTCGGCAGCGAGGGCCTCGGCCTGGAGGGTTCTGCCGCCGTGGCACAGGCCTGCGCAAAACTGGCTGCCAGCAAATCCGGTGCGCTGGTGGGTGTGTGGCCGCAGGCCAACACGCAAGGCGCCTGGGATATGGGCTTACGCCCCGGGGCAGACCTTTCAACCGCAAAGGCGCTCTATATTGCCGGCGCTGACCCCGTCGGCGATAATCCTGCCCTGGCTGAAACTGTCCAAAAGGTCGATTTCGTCGTCGTGCAGGAGTTGTTCCTCACCGAAACCGCCGCGCTGGCCGATGTGGTATTACCCGCACAGGCACAGCAAGAACGCGAGGGCACTTATACTTCGGGCGAGCGGCGTGTACAACGCTTCTATCCCGTAGTCAGCAGCAAGGGCGAGAGCAAGGCCGATTTCGACATCGCTGCGCAAATTGGCGCAAAAGCCGGTGTGGAACTCAAAGGACGCTTCCCGTCGCTGGTCTTCCCGCAAATTTGCGCTGAAGTAGCCGGTTATGCTGGCCTGAGCTACGCCAAATTGGCCGAAGTCACTGAACAGTGGCCGATCGTCAGCCGTGGCGATTTGTTCTACGGCGGCACATCCTACGAGAATAAGCTGGGCCTGGGTGTGCAATTGACTCCCCTGGGAGAAGATAAAGCCCCCACCGCGGCAGCCCCCACCGCAGTAATTCCGCGAGCCGCCTCCGTTCGCCCCGCTCACGACGGGGTCGTCGCTGTGCCAATCACGCGGCTCTACGATCAGGGCAAACTCGTCGGCACATCCAAGGTATTGCACCCCCGTCTGGCACAGCCGTTTGTTTTGGTCAATCCTGAAGATTCACAAAAACTCAAATCGACCGACGGCATGGCTGTCAGCCTGAGTGTGAATGGCAGCCTAGCAGTCGATGTTGTGGTTCAAGAAGACGAAAGCGTGCCGCAAGGTTTCGCTCTCGTGCCGCGCAGTATGGGAATTCCAATTGAGCAGCCCAGCGAATTCACGTTTGGGATTGCTGAATCTGCCGTAGCATAAACTGAGGTATCACATGGATCAAGCATTAATTATTGAATGGGTAATCAAAGCCGTCATTTTGCTGCTGTTTGGGGTGACTGGTTTTGCTTATCTCACACTGTATGAACGCCGGGCGTTGGCGCGCATTCAGGTGCGCATTGGCCCGAACCGCGCTGGTCCCTGGGGGCTGCTGCAACCGGTCGCCGACGGCGTCAAGTTGATATTCAATCAGGAACTTATCCCTGCGAAGGCTGACAAAGTGTTGTTCATCCTGGCGCCAATCATTACGGTGCTTCCGGCGCTGATTATCTGGGCGGTAATTCCCTGGGGGCGGCAGGTTGTCATCGGCGGAAGGGAAATCAATCTTTATCTGGCCGATGTCAGCGTTGGAGTGCTGTATCTAACAGCCGTGACGTCGATTGCCGTATACGGGGTTGTGATTGCCGGATGGTCGTCGAATAACAAATATGCCCTGCTGGGCGGCTTGCGCGCCTCGGCGCAGATGGTCAGCTACGAGTTGGCCCTGGGCCTGTCACTGATTGGCCCCATTTTGTTGGCGGGTTCAATGAGTCTGGTGGATATTGTGGAAGCGCAGAAAGGAATCTGGTTTGCACTGCCGCAATTCCTGGCTTTTATCATCTTTTTGCTGGCCGGGCTGGCTGAAATCAATCGTGCGCCGTTCGATATGCCCGAAGCCGAGCAGGAATTGGTCGCCGGGTATCACTCGGAATATTCCGGTATGAAGTTCGCGCTATTCTTCATGGCCGAATATATCAAGATGATCGCCATCGCCGCGATTGCCGCGACGCTCTTTTTGGGCGGCTATCGCCTGCCCTTTATCGACATTCCCGCAGCCTTTGAACCATTGGTTCTGTTTATCAAGATTCTGATTTTGCTCTTTGGCATGATCTGGGTGCGGGCCACTTTGCCCCGCTTCCGATACGACCGTCTGATGGCGTTCGGCTGGAAAGTTTTGCTCCCCCTGTCTTTGGCAAATGTATTTTTCACTGCCGTTATATTGGTACTCAAAGGGTAGTTAACAAAGATAAGTCCCCAGCGCCCGTCATCCTTCGGATGTGCGTTGCAGCACTGGGGTGGCGAGCGGTTGAACGGATTAGATCCGCTCGCACAAAAGGAGATCACACATGGCGTTCCCAGAACGAGCACGTGTTCAAGAAATATTCAAAGGAATGTGGATTACATTCGCATCCATGTTCGAAAAACCGGTGACCATCCAGTACCCGGAGGTCAAACGGCCTGTTAAGGCGCGCTTCCGCGGCAGGCACGTTCTCAACCGTTATGAGAATGGCCTGGAAAAGTGCATCGGTTGTTCGCTGTGCGCCGCGGCGTGCCCGGCAGATGCCATCTTCGTTGAAGCCGCCGAAAATACCGACGACGTCCGTTTTTCGCCGGGTGAGCGCTATGCCAGTACCTACGAAATCAATATGTTGCGCTGTATCTACTGCGGGTATTGCGAAGACGCCTGCCCCACCGAGGCAGTCACGCTGGAAGACAACTACGAACTTTCGTTTATCAGCCGGGCCGAAGCCATATACACGAAAGAACGCCTCCTGGTAGCCGTGCCCGAAAACGGGAAAGCGACCCCGCAAGATGTAGAACCCGGGATGTTCACCCGTTCAATTCCACTGATGGCAAACCCCACGGATTAGGTGAATTATGAATAATACAGACTTAATCTTATTTCTCTTTCTCGCAATTATCTCCATCGCCGCCGCGCTGGGGATGCTCTTTAGCCGCAACGCCGTCTATTCGGCGCTTTACCTCATCGTCAATTTTGTCACGGTGGCGCTCTTCTACCTGATTCTGGGTGGCGCGTTCATTGCTGTAAGCCAGGTGGCGGTATATGCCGGGGCGATTATGGTGCTTTTTCTCTTTGTGATTATGCTCCTGGGCGCCGAAGAACTGGGACAAAGCCAAACGCTGGGCTGGCAACGTCCGCTGGCAATCGTGCTAGGGGTGGGGCTGATTGCTGAAATTCTCTCTGTGGTGCTTACCCAGACAGGCGTGATCGCCTCGGCCAGTTCGCTGCCCGAGGGGTTTGGCAGCCCGGCGTCCATCGGCAAGATACTCTTTACCCAATATCTGCTGCCCTTCGAAGTCACTTCGGTGCTGTTGCTGGTAGCGATGGTTGGCGCGATTGTACTCACCCAGCGAAACAAAAAGGACGCCTGATCGAACGGCGATAAAGGAGAAGAATATGCTCCCAGTTTCTTACTATATTGCACTTTCCGCCATTTTATTTACGATTGGCGCTTTGGGCGTTCTCATCCGCCGCAACGCCATCATTATCTTTATGTCCGTCGAATTGATGCTCAATGCCGCTAACTTGGCCTTTGTGGCCTTTGCCCGCAGCTACGAATCGCTCAGCGGGCAGGTATTCGTGTTTTTCATCATGACAGTCGCCGCCGCAGAAGTTGCGGTGGGGTTAGCGCTGATCGTTGCCATCTTCCGCTCAAAGCACAATATTGATGTGGATCAGATGAGCAGTCTTAAAGGTTAATGGAGAAGATTATGCTCCTAAGTGAAGTCGCAACAAGCGGACCGAGTTTCTTCTACCTCGCGCCCTGGCTGGTTTTCTTTCCAGCCATTGGGCTGCTGATTAATATCATGTTCGGTGGCCGATTCGGAGAAAAACTGATCGGCGGCGTGGCCGCCACAGCCTCCGGGTTGACCTTTGTGGTTGCGGTGCTGCTGGCGCTTTCGCTGCGCGCCCACCCCGAAGGCACAACTATTCTCCTCGCTGAGTGGATCTCGATTGCTGAATTGAACATCGATTGGGCCTTCCGCGTCGATACACTTTCAGTCACTATGATGATGGTGGTCGGCGGCGTTGGCACGCTGATCCATATCTATGCCATCGGCTACATGCACGAAGATGTGCGCTTCAAGAACGACCCCGGTCGTTACCGCCGCTTCTTCGTCTTCTTCAACCTGTTCATCGCCGCCATGATGATTTTGGTCAGTGGCGATAACTACTTAATGCTCTTCGTCGGTTGGGAGGGCGTGGGCCTGTGTTCGTACCTGCTGATCGGTTTCTGGTACGACAAAGACCTGCTCGGACGCCCCAGCCACGAAAACGCAACCGCCGGGAAGAAGGCCTTCGTTACCAATCGCGTTGGCGACTTTGGCTTCTTAATCGCCGGTTTTATCATGTTCTGGGCTTTCAAGAGCGTACAATTCGATCAGGTTTTCGAATACGCTCATCATGTTGCCGAACATAATCCTGGCGTTATTCTGGCGATTACACTCTTCATGCTGCTGGGTGTGGCCGGCAAATCGGCGCAGATTCCGCTCTTCGTGTGGCTGCCCGATGCCATGGCTGGCCCTACCCCTGTCTCGGCGCTGATCCATGCGGCGACGATGGTGACGGCGGGCGTTTATCTGGTGGCGCGTTCAGCCCCCTTATTCTCGCTGGTACCCCAGGCGCAAAATACAGTTGCCTTGGTGGGCGGCATCACAGCTTTATTTGCTGCCACAATTGCCGTTGGGCAATATGACATCAAGAAAGTGCTGGCCTACTCCACCATCAGCCAGTTGGGCTTCATGGTAGCAGCTGTTGGCATGGGCGCCTTTGTAGCGGGCATGTTCCACCTGATTACACACGCTTTCTTCAAGGCATTGCTCTTCCTCTCCGCCGGATCAGTGATTTTGGGCGTTGAGCGCGGGCATCACCACGCTGCTCACGGGCACGACGATCACGACGACCACGGCCATACCGACCATCACGAGGAAGAAGTCTTCGATCCCGGTGATATGCGTAATATGGGCGGTATGCGAAAAACTATGCCGGTGACGTTCTGGCTATATATGATCGGCACCATTGCCCTGGCAGGTATCCCCCCCTTCGCGGGGTTCTTCTCGAAAGATGAGATTTTGGCCGAAGCCAATACGCTCAATTTCCCGGTGTATATTTTGCTGGCAATTGCGGCTTTCTTCACTGCTTTTTACATGGGACGCCAAATCTGGCTGGTTTTCTTCGGGAAAGCCCGCCACGAGGCCGCCAAACACGCCGAGGAAAGCCCGCTGATTATGACCGTTCCCCTGATGATTTTGGCGGCTCTCTCCATTTTAGGTGGGGCGCTGAATTTCCCCGGGGTGAGTACGCTCACGCATTGGATTGAACACACCTACGAGACATTTCACCTGCATCTGCATCACGGTGAATTTAACCCCACTGTGGCAATCACCTCCACGGTGCTGGGGCTGCTTGCCATCTTTCTTTCGTGGCTGCTCTACGGGCGCAAGCCCATCGTCGAGGGACAAACCGACCCACTCAAACGCATGTTCGGCCCCATCTTCGTCGGCATGGAAAACAAATGGTGGATCGACGAACTTTATTGGGCTGTAATTCTCAATCCCTATATCGCTTTAGCACGCTTCCTGGCCGATACGATTGACTGGAAATTCTGGCACGACTGGTTCCACGATTCGGTGATTGCCAGCGGGTTCAGGACCATCGCCCGCGTATTTGCCGAACCGATTGATCTGGGCTTTATCGATGCAATTGCCAACGGCCTGGCACAAGGCACACAAATGCTCTCTGGCAGCCTGCGCCGCTTACAAACTGGTTATGTCCGCAACTACGCCTTATCGGTATTCGTTGGTGTAGTCGTTATCTTGGGTTATCTCATCTTACGATAACCGTTGAACGTTTGGTACGTTCCAACGTCTGAACGGAGGATTTTTGAATATGGAATATCTTTTGCACCCTCTCACATTGGTCACATTCTTCCCCTTACTGGGCGTGCTGGTTTTGCTGTTCCTCAAGCCGGAGCAACATAATGCCCACCGCTGGACAGCCCTGGTCGCTTCGCTGATTAATTTTGGCATCTCGATCGTGTTGCTGGCGCAGTTCATTGGCTACGAAAGTATTCAGCCCGGACAACTCCAACTGGCAATCAATATCCCCTGGATTCAGGTTGCCGGATGGAATATCAGCTACGCCATGGGCGTTGATGGCCTGAGCATTCTTCTGGTGCTGCTGACCACTTTCCTGACCCCGATTTCGATCCTTTCCACCTGGAATGCCGTCGAGACGAAAGTCAAAGATTTTATGATTTTCTTCTTGATGCTGGAAGTTGGCATGACGGGCGTTTTCCTGGCGCAGGATTTATTCCTGTTCTACGTGTTCTGGGAATTCACCCTGGTGCCGATGTACTTCCTGATTGGTATCTGGGGCGGGCCTGAACGCATGTATGCCGCGGTCAAGTTCTTCCTGTACACGATGGCGGGTTCCTTGCTGATGCTGCTGGCGATTCTGTGGCTGGGCATCTACCAGGGCACCTTCTCGGTTCCGGAGCTGATCGCCCAAGGCGGCATCCCGGCGGATATTCAGATGTGGCTCTTCCTGGCATTCGCCGCGGCTTTTGCCATTAAAGTGCCCATGTGGCCGCTACACTCATGGCTTCCCGATGCCCACGTTCAGGCGCCCACCGCTGGCTCGGTCATCCTTGCCGGTGTTCTGCTAAAAATGGGCACTTACGGTTTTATCCGCTTCAATATTCCGCTCTTCCCGGCGGCGGCGGTCAAAGCCGCTCCCTGGATGGCGTTATTGGCAGTGATCGGTATCATCTATGGCGCGGCCGTATCGTACTATCAGCGTGATATTAAGAAACTGGTCGCTTACTCATCGGTCAGCCACCTGGGTTTTGTCATGCTGGGCCTTTTCGCCCTCAACCCCCAGGGTATTCAGGGCGGCATCCTGCAAATGATCAACCACGGTCTCAGCACGGGCGCTTTGTTCCTTTTGGTGGGTATGATTTACGAGCAGACCCATACCCGCGACTTTGAAGTCTACGGCGGCTTGTGGAAGTTGATGCCCATTTACGGCACCCTGACCCTGATTGTGGCGCTCTCCTCGATGGGCTTGCCCGGCCTGAACGGTTTCGTTGGCGAATTCACCATCTTACTCGGCGCGTTTGGCTCCGAGGCCATCGGTTCCCCCTGGTACGCAGGTCTCTCGGCAATCGGTGTCATCCTGGCAGCGGTCTACATGCTTTACTTCTTCCAAAAAATCTTCCTCGGACCTGAAGGCTCGATTGTCGAAGAAGTCAAGAAGCACGGCCACGCCCTGCGCGATCTGAATGCTCGCGAGATCATTACCCTGCTGCCAATCCTGGTACTGATCTTCTGGATCGGCCTGTATCCCAAGCCGTTCTTTGTACTGATGGCCCCAACGGTCGATAAATTGGTCGCCGCCGTGCAAGCCGCGGCCGGGGCAATGCACTAACTATCCACGGAGACCGTAAAGTTTTACGAGTTTTGGTAAAACCTTTCGGGTCTGAATGAGAGATTCTATGACAAGCACTGATTTACTCTCCATCCTTCCGATCATCACTCTGGTTGCCTGGGCCAGCATCTTGCTGCTTGTGGATGCCTTCAACAGCAAAAATAAGTGGCTCACCCCGCTGCTGGCCGCGATGGGCTTTGCCGTCGCTCTGGGCCTATCGATTAACCAAACAAATAATTCATACACCGGCTTCAATAATATGGTCGCCGTTGACGGCTTCAGCGCCTACTTGAATGTGCTCTTCGCCTTCAGCGGGCTGGCAGCGATTGCCCTGGCGTATGATTACAATAAACGCATGAACCTGGCCCGCGGTGAGTATTATATTTTGCTGATGTTTTCTGTTAGCGGGATGATGCTCATGGCCGCGGCAACCGATTTGATTGTGGTTTTCCTGGCCCTGGAGTTGCTCTCAATTCCGCTCTACATTTTGGCTGGATTCGCCCGCCCCAAGCTGGATTCTGAAGAGGCGGCGCTGAAGTATTTCCTGCTGGGCGCCTTTGCGGGTGGGTTCGTGGTCTATGGGGTGGCGCTTGCCTTTGGGGCAACCGGCTCCACCGCTCTGATCGACATAGTCGCCGCCATCAACGCCGGAACCGCCGATATGACTTTGCTGCTCTTTGGCGCGGCGTTAATCTTGGTAGGCTTCGGCTTCAAGGTTGCCGCGGTTCCCTTCCAGATGTGGACGCCCGATGTCTACCAGGGTTCGCCGACCGCCGTCACGGCCTTCATGGCTGTGGGTGCAAAAGCGGCTGGTTTTGCTGCCCTGCTGCGTCTATTTGTGGCTGCGTTACCAACCCTGTATGATGACCTGTTCCCCATCATGTGGATGCTGGCCGCGTTGACGATGATCTTCGGCAATCTGGTTGCGATTTCACAAAGCAATATCAAGCGCATGTTGGCATACTCCAGCATTGCCCATGCCGGTTATATCTTCATGGCATTGGTCACTTTTGGGCAAAGTGCCATCGCTCCCGATGCAGTTGCCGCCGCTCTCTTCTATCTGGTAGCCTATGCAATAACGAACTTCGGCGCCTGGGCAATCGTGATTGCCCTTGAAAAAGCCGAGGGCAAAGGTCTCGAACTGGAAGATTACGCCGGGTTGGGATCGAAATATCCTGCGTTGGCAGCCGCCATGTTGGTCTTTATGCTCTCGTTTACTGGTGTGCCCCCCACGCTCGGTTTTATGGGCAAATTTTATCTCTTCCGCGCCGTGATCAACGGCGGGTTCTACTGGCTGGCAATTATCGGCGTGCTGACCTCGCTGATCTCAGCGTATTACTACTTGCGTGTGTTGGTCATCATGTACATGCGCGAGGGCGAACCATCTGTCGAAAGCAGCAACTTACTCAACCTGACCACGGGTTTGACAGCCGTAGCCACAGTGGTGCTAAGCATTATCTCTGTACCACTCTTCCGATGGGCTAGCCAGGCAGTGTTGCAGTTATTCTAAACAACGCGCTACGAATCAAAAACTCGGAGATTCTAAATAATCTCCGAGTTTTTGATTCGTACGATATTAGACCTGTTCCGGAATAAAACTGATTGCTCAGGCTCACGTCTTCGCAATCAATGTTTCGCAAAAAAGGGTGTGCGCGGGATGCCAAGAAGATAGTTATTTGGGAACAACGCCAATGATCATCGCTTTTGAGTAACTAACTTCCAATTCGCGGGTTATATTTTGCGTCACACTTCAACCACACCAAGGAAAAGGAGTTTATTATGGACTTTGTTCTCTTTATCATCATTGGTGCTGTCGCGGGTTGGGCAGCCGGGAAAATTTTCAAAGGCGATGGCTTTGGGCTGATCGGCAATATCGTTGTCGGCGTGATCGGCGCACTGTTGGGCGGTTGGGCTTTGGGGCTGGTTGGCATTAGCTTCGGAGGTCTGATTGGCTCACTGGTGACTGCTATCATCGGTGCCTTGCTTCTACTCTGGATCGTGAGTATTCTCAAAAAATAGTGCAATCGTCAAATAAAAATAGCCAGATCGCAATACGGTCTGGCTATTTTTATTTGGTAATAATCTCCGCCAGTAACTCACGATAAAAAGCGTAGTTCTCATAAGGAATATATTCCCGCACGCGGCCATCCATCAATGGAATGAAATTCCCTTGCGCCAATAGGGGGGGAACAACCCGCTCAACTTCACGCCGGATAGCAATCTGATCTAGCATCAGCACATCCGTATCCAATCCACCGATCAGGCGCAGGTCAGGCCCGAATTCCTGTCGAATATCAAGATAGTCCATCTCTCTCTCGTCGGTTTCACAAGCCCACAGACAGTTAAAACCGCAATCTACCGCGGCGGGCAATAAAGCCCGTGTATTGGCATAGGTGCGCAAGATCACCGTTTCGATCCCGTGGCGGGCAATCACATCCAACGCAGGGCGATAACTTGGCAAAACATAATCGGCATACATGTGCGGGGAAATTAACGGCCCATGATTGCCACCAATCGGCTCGCTAAAAATGACGGCATCCACCGATGAATGATCCAAAAAACGCGCCGTTATTTCGGCCACAAAGTCGCCCTGAAGTTTCATCATGGCGCGCACAAAATCAGGCTGATCGGTACACAAATTCATCAAATCGTAGAAACGTTCCCATTTGTACACCCCCATATTCAAGAAAAACCCCTCGTTCACGCGCAATAACAACGGATATGTACGCTGCTCCCAAGCCGGATTAATCGGCGGCAACCGATGCGGATCATCGGGGTTGAGGTGGCGGCGATAGTCTTCCAGATCGGCCAATGAGGCAGGCCACTGTTCGGGTTCAGGATCAGGTTCCACTTCCAGAACGATTTCTTCCCGCTCATCGAACAGGAAGCGCTTGGGAATGTCATCCGGCGCGGTTAAACCGGGTTGTCCCCAGGCAGCAAACACTTCCGGGCGCATTCCCTCACCAAATAGCGGAACACGGTCCGGGGGGAAATCAATACCGAAGGCTCCAAGAAATCGCTGACGACTATTCATGATCCGTTTCCTTCCGTTCAGATAACTGTCATCTTGGTATTAACTTGCCATCATACGCGTTTTTTCTACACATTCGTAAGGCCCTAATAACGTGAGCAAATCACCCGATTCCAGACGGGTATCGCCATGCGGCACAATCAGTTGCCCATCTCTGCGCACTGCCAGCACCATCAGGTCTTCGGGGAAATCGAGGTCGCGTAAAGGTTGATCCAGGAAATTATTGTTGTGGACTAAAACTTCGCAAACTTCGCGGTCATCATCGGTACGGGTGAGTAATTCATATAGGCTGGGATTCCTTGTCAGGAGCGTTAGCAGCATGGCCTGATCGGTGGCAGCGTTCATAGGGGTGACGCCCAATTTCTCGAAACGGGCCATCTCCCCAGGTGCGGTAACTCGTGTGACGATATGTTCAATTCCATACGTGGCGCGCGCGAATTCGCAGACACGATAATTTTTCTCCACGTCGCTGTGCAAACATACCAGACGATCGGCCTTGTTGAAATAGTCTTCGGAGGCGGGATTATAAGCATCTACGCACGCCTCCACCGCTTCAAAACCACGCCGCCGGGCGCGTTCGATACGCTCTTGGTCATCATCTATAACGACAACGAGATCACCGTGCGCGCGGATTTGTTCGGCAACTTGCATCCCCAAAACGCCTGCTCCCACAACAATTGTGGGACGGCGCTCACCTGGAGTTTTTTCAGGAACCAGGCGGGAAAAGATCAGCGGAGCGATTGTCACCGTGATAATGGCAACCAGAATAATGGCCGCATTCACCGAATCGGTAATGACGCCCAGGCGCAGGCCAATCGCTGAGGCGGCAATGATTAATGACAAACGCGCCGAGAGCAGGGAACCTGCCCCGAAGGTCTCGCGCCAGCTAAAATTAAATCTGAACACCAGCGCCGGAAACAGTTTCACCGCCACCGCTGCGGCAAATAATATCGGCAGCAAAAGCAACGCCTGGGGGGAATCCAGCAGGGCATTCAAGTTAAAATCCACCCCCACCATGATGAAGAAAATCGGGATGAAGAAACCAAACCCAAAGGATTCAAGTTGATGCTTCGTTTCAGCATCTTCGGGGGTTGTCAGCAGCGAAACAATTGCGCCAGCTAAAAATGCACCCAAAATAATCTCGGTTCCCAAGCCTTCTGCCAGAGCCACAAAGATCAGCATCATAGTAAAGGCGGCGCGGATTTTGATTTGCGCCGTGGCATGGCTGAGTTCTTCCATTAGACGCCGCACGCCCGGAATGCGATTGAAGAACAGCATTCCGAATTGGTACATCAAGAAGAAGGCTACAAATAAAACCCCGATGAGCAATATATCCAGCGTGAGACCGTGCGATAGGGCGGCAACGACCACGGTAATCAACAGCATCGTGGCGAAATCGGCGATTAATGCCGCCACAAGTAAAGATTGCCCATAACGCCCGCTGCTCAGGCCGCGCTCCTTGAGTACCGGCACAACTACCCCCAACGAAGTCGTAGAAAGAATCAATGCAATCATCCACGGATTGGTAACCAGGCCTGCCTTCACCAGCGCAAATCCAATCAACGTTGAAAACACTAATGTAAGTACAAAGCTGAGTGAACCTAACCCCAATGGGCCAATGGGATGCTTTTTCCCTTTTTCACGACTACTGCTAACACCGACGATACTCTTAAAATCAATCTCCATCCCCGAAAGGAACATGAGAAAAACAAAACCCAATTCGGCCAGCAAATCCAACACAGCATCGTGATGTGCTACCCACCCCAGGCCAGAGCGTCCCACAATGATGCCCACCAAAATCTCGCCAACCACAATCGGTAAACGGATTTTTTTGAAGCGCGACAAAGCGATTGGCGTAATAAACGCCAGGAATACAACAATCAATAAAGGGTAAAAAGAAAGTGTTTCTTCCATAAGTTTCCCATCCAGGCCCTCACCCCTCTCCCTGAATTGGAAGAGGGGTGAGGGTCGTCAAAACAGAACACAAATTATTTTCACTACATTACGCCGCAGTTTCACCATACAGCTTGCGATGCACAATGCTCAAGGCGCGCACCTGATCGACCGCATGGTACGAAGAACGTACCAACGGCGCGCTTTCGACCCACTGAAAACCAATCTCTTCGCCAAACAGCTTGAGTTCAACAAATTCTTCGGGGGTGTAATAGCGCTCGATGGGTAGATGTTTACGGCTGGGCTGTAAATACTGCCCGATGGTGAGAATATCAACCCCCCAGGCGCGCAAATCGCGCATCACCGCTTTGACCTCATCCATCGTTTCGCCCAACCCCAGCATAATGCCCGATTTGGTCAGCACTTCGGGGTCCAGGCGTTTGGCATTGCGCAGCGTAGCTTCGGCCCAGGCATAATTATCTTGCGGTTGCACCCCCTTGAACAGGCGCGGCACGGTTTCCACATTATGATTCAAAATCTCGGGGCGGGCGGCCATCACAATTCGGAGCGCCTCAAGGCTGCCCTTAAAATCCGGGATTAGCACCTCAATCGAGCAGCCCGGCTGTAGCTGGCGGATGCGCCGGATGAGCATGGCAAAAATCGGCGCGCCGCCGTCGCGGCGGTCATCGCGGTTGACGCTGGTGATTACGGCATGTTTGAGTTTCATTTTGGCGACAGCTTGGGCAATCCGCTCCGGCTCGTTCCAATCCAGAAATGATGGCTTGCCGTGTTTAATATCGCAAAATCCACATGTGCGCGTGCAAACATCGCCCAGCATCAAAAATGTAGCTGTTCCGGCTCCCCAGCACTCGCCCAAATTGGGGCACATCGCTTCTTCACAAACCGTATGCAACTCTTTCGAGCGCATCAACTGCTGGATTTCTTCATAGGTCTCCCCCATTGGGGCGCGCACCCGAATCCACGGCGGGCGGCGCTTGGGAGTAGTATCGATTTCTTCAGGTTTCACCCGGTCACGGGTTGGGGTAACAGGCATAGTTTCTCCTTGAAAACAACAATACCCCCTATTCTACTCTGCCCGATAGAATTTCACAAATTAGAACAATATATGAAATATGGAGTAGGGAGTAGGGAGTAGGAAAAACTACCCTATTCCTTACTCCCTTAGTTTTTCCACCTGAAGGCGATTCCCGCTCACCGACAGGATTTTCACGCGTGCCCCGGCGGGGATGGCCTTGTTGTGAGCCGACTCTGCACTCCAAAGCTCGCCCTCCACCCGCACCACACCAGAACCGAACGGCGGGATCGGTTCTTTGACAAAACCTGCTTTCTCCAGCAAAATCTGATTGCCCATGCGCACCGGGGCTTTCTGGGCACGCAGTGCAAACGCCAGAATAACCACAAATGTTCCCCCGGTTATCAGCGAACTGACCACCACCAACGGCACCGAAACGCGCTGGAATTCAGGCGTAGAGGGCGAGTTGAACAACATCAGCGCGCCCGCAATTAACGAACCCACCCCGGCAGCAGTCAGCGCGCCGTGTGTGGGGGCTTTTATATCTAATATGAACAACACAAAAGCCACCGCCAAGAAGATCAGCCCAAACCAGTTGACCGGCAGCACCCCCAACCCGTAGGCCGCCAACGCGATACTAACCACGCCGATAAATCCAGCCACCCACCCGCCGGGGCTGGATAGTTCTATGAGAATCGCCTGAACGCCAATCGTCAGAAATATAAAGACGATATTAGGATTGGTGAGTACTAACAAAAGTTGCTCAATCAGCGAGAGTTGTAAATCCGAAATCTCGGCGTTGGCGGTATGTAACACTTGTTCCCCAGCCATTGTCATAATCTGAAAGCCATCCAACTGGCTGAGCAGGTCGTGAATATCTTCGGCGACAAAATCAATCAACCCGATCGCCAGGGCTTCATTTGCCGAAACTGCGCGTGCGTCTTCGATGGTGGCTTCAGCCAGGGCAACCGCCTCGGGGCCGCGGCCTTCGGCCAGCGAACGCACCTGCGCTTTGAGAATTTCCTTAACTTTGGCTTCCATGGTTTCGCCAATATCTTCACCCTGCGCCCCCACCGGGCTGGCTGCGCCAATGGCTGTTTCCGGGGCCATCGCTGCGGCATGCCCAGCCAGCGTAATCACTGTTCCGGCGCTGCCCGCAATCGCTCCGCGCGGCGCAACAAAAACCACCACAGGAATCGAACTCCCACGAATGCTTTCAACCATATCGGTCATGGTGTCTACGCTGCCGCCAGGGGTGTTGAGTTGAAGAATAAGCGCTTCGGCCTGACGCTGCTCGGCGATACGAATACCACGCGCCAGGTACTCAGCCATCGCCGGGGAAATCGCGCCATCGGCAGTCAGCACCAGCACCTGAGGGAGTTCACTCTGAGCCAATACATGACTCGAAAACAGCAAACTCAATCCGATGAGCAATAACACCATACTAATGGGCGCCGGATGTCGTAAACACAGGGATTTAGGTGGGGAAAAATGATCGTTCATAGTTGGGGGGCGTGCCAGGCAGTAAGATCTCCAAAGTCTTATGATAGTCTTTCAGGACGAGCATAGCCGTGGTAAGACCTCGGAGGTCTGTAAGTCCAGTTTATGTATTTTTCGCCGCGGCGTGTTCAATCCAGGGGGCGACGTTGGGCGTGCGCCCGATAGCGGCGCGAAAAATTGTCTGAAGCTCTTCGAGGGGCGTGGCAGCAAGCTGATGGAAACTCATCACGCCCGCATCCATCAGAATTTGGGCATATTTTGGCCCAATACCGTTGATCTGCGTGAGATCGTCAGAAATCGGCGCAGGAGCATGGATTTTCTTGCGGCGCGGCGGCGGGGGGGGTATATTTTCATCGGGGAACAGAATCAACTGCGAGGTCGGTTTGCCTGGCTCCGCCCGGGGTTGCTCTTTCAGCCACCACCACAGCAGCCAACCGATCAGCGCGCCTAACTCCAGCCCCAACCACATCCACAGCCATTTTTTTCGACGAGCGCCAAAGGGGAGTCGTGTTCTCATTATTTTTTCTCCTTTATCATCACAATGCCCTGATAAGCTGCCGGTATCTGACTAATGAAGATTAATCCTAAAAGAACCAGATACCCGAGCCAAATTTTCTGTATTTTTGCATCCAACTGCGTTTGTATTTGCGACAGGCTTTGATGCAGCTGCTGGACACTGGCAGCTAACGCGTCTACCTGTGGATACAATTCATCCACCTGCTGATTGATGAGATAGAGATCATCGGCCAATGCGGATAGGTCGTCGCGCAAAGTTAGTAGATTAACACTGGTGTTTCCGAAATCATCTTCCAGGCCGCGCAATTCGCCGGGGATGTCTTCAAGATTGCTGCTAAGGGACTCCAGGGCAATATCAAGGGGGACGTCAGGAGCGTAGTCAATTCCCAGCCCCAGGGTCAAATCTGCCCCAAAGGGGTTAGGAACCGTGAATTGAAACGCCGACAAGAAGATCAGGGTTTCATCCACCGCGGCCGCGGTTTCAATTACGCCGGGCATGGAGGCTTGCACGCCATCGAGGGCAATGGGAATATCTTGCGTGATGACCTGGGCCGCGTCATCCACCAGCGGGCGCGTATCTGTAAGCGTCAGGCTGAGGTCTACGGTGGTCTGATGCACGGTATCGAGAGAATTTTGCACGGTGAGCAACACATCACCAGTCACCTCAATCATCGCGTTCAACGCAGTCAGATTTCCGTCGGCTAACTCCAGACTATCTTGTAAACGGATTTGAACATCCCGCAGCACCTGATCCCCATAAAAGCCAGCCACAATAGTCAACCCAGCCCAGATAATACTGAACAACAGGCGCATCCCCCCCATCAAGCGGAATATAAATGTATTCGACATGCCCTTACTTTACATCAAAGTATTTGATTGTGCAACTCATTCAATGAAACTTGACCGCCGCTGCGCCTCAAGGTAAAATCGGTGCGCAATCCTGAAAGACATTGGGGTAGTATGCGGGCGTCGCCAAGTGGTAAGGCATCAGCCTTCCAAGCTGACATTCGCCGGTTCGAATCCGGTCGCCCGCTCTTGGGCCCATAGCTCAGTGGCAGAGCGGACGGCTCATAACCGTTTGGTCGTTGGTTCGATCCCAACTGGGCCCATTAAAAAGCTCCTTTTCAGGAGCTTTTTATTCGTACACATTATGACACATGATAAACGTCCCACCGTTTGGTCTTCAGAACAGGGAGATTTGCGCAAGCAAAGCCCAAAACATTCTGCACAGACTTCATTGCCGCCCCAACAGCAGACGGCTTATCTACATCGCGAGTCGAAAGGCCGCGGCGGGAAAACAGTCACGCTGGTGAAAAATCTGATGCTTTCTGAAAAAGATCTGAAGGCGTTGGCAAAAAAGTTAAAACAGGCGTGCGGCACAGGGGGGACGATCAAAGCAGGCGTGATTGAAATTCAGGGCGAACACCGCCAAAAAATTTCAGACGCGTTAAAAAAACTGGGATATAAGGTCAAAATTTCCGGGGGATAAAGCCACTGGATTCATCGAACTACAAAATTCCAGTTTTTTTACGGAGGCAACCATGCCAATCTTTGAATTTATTTGTGGAGAGTGCCGTCATTTTTTTGAAGAGCTTGTGCGTAGCGCTGGTTCAGTCAATAGTATCACCTGCCCAAGCTGCCAAAGCGCTCAGGTGAAAAAGCAATTTTCTACTTTCGCATCCAAACCTGGGGGAAGTGATTCTTTTGCAGCGAGTTCTACTCCTGCACCAGCCGCTTCATGTAACATAGGCGGTCTTTGAGGTATATAGCTCTGTCAACCGTGAGTTGACATAAATACAAAAAGCGCGGGCTTTCAGCCGGTGCTTTTTTGTTTCAGCCAGGCCGGAAGGGGTTTTGCATCCGGCTGCTTTCCATAGAAAATATCATCCAACCAAAGCGCGGCGCAACGAAAAGCGCCCGAACGCTGGATGCCCCAGCGCACAAGGTTATGCGCCCAATTATCAGGATGAGAATACGGACACACAGCCATACAGCGCCCACAATCTGTCCCAATCACATTCCAATAGCGAAAACATGTATCCGGGTTAATTTTCCAACGCAGCACGCCATCGTCTGCCTGGCGGTCATTAACTGGAATCGAGCGACTGGGGCAGTTCACAGCGCATTTTTTGCAAATTGAGCAAAAATCGATCATAGCGGCATTCGGCTCACGCGTATCGGGGATTAATTCCAGATTGGTGGTCACTACACCCAAACGGACGCGGGGGCCTTGTTTGGGAGTCATCAGCAGACTCATGCGGCCAATCTCACCCAAATTAGCGTCGCGCGCTACCAGCGGCGCAATCACGCGGTAATTGCCGTCAATATGCGCCCGTGCGGCATACCCCATTGCGCGGATGGCCTGCGCCAACTGCACCGCTACACGCGCCGCTTCGACATATTGACGCCCCGATTCCATCACAATGGGCAGATGCGGAGCCGCGGCAACCATCTCAGAATCCATCTCGACGGTAAAGGCCAGCGCATACGCATGTTCGAGCGGAATTGGAGCGCCATATTCGCCAGTGCCGCGCCCGGTGTGCGAATAAACGTGATAAGGCTGCAAGGCAGTGATACCAACATCCAGCGCGCCAAAATAACGTGCCAGCCCTTTGATATAAGCTGCCATCTGCTGCGGAGGATGCTCGACGCGTTCAGTGGAGACCGGACCATCCACAGCATCACGCAGCGCATGTGTGAGGAAGAAACTCCCATCGGGTGAAGCATTATGCAGCGGATCGAAATATTTCGCTTGCGAAGAGAGCAGTCCCGGCAAGGCGCGCGTGCGTTCGTCCCCTTGTTGATGTTCAGGATGAGCCTGATAGTAGGCTGTGTACGCCGGTGTGTCGGGCTGCAAACGAGCGCGGGCAAACATGATTTCGCGCTCGTCGACGCGCCGCGAGGGGGTATCCTCACCCACTTCGCGGATTCCCACCGGGATGAAGAATAGAATAACCAGAATCGCCCCCGAGAAGAGCACAACCCCAACAAAGGCACGCCTCACAAAATCTGGCGAAGCCGCAGCTCCCAAGAAAATTCCACCCCCAATCAGCGCAATCCCCAAAGCTATCTTCATCGCCCGTCGCGCTCCCTCCTGTAGAGAAAGCCACGCAAAGGCGCCAAATCCACCTACGACCAGAAATGCGCAGATTAA
>JABGRQ010000110.1 GCA_018648225.1 Chloroflexota bacterium | reverse complement strand
TGGTCAAAGTAGCGGGGACAGGACTCGAACCTGTGACCTTCGGGTTATGAGCCCGACGAGCTGCCACTGCTCCACCCCGCGTTGTTTTGCGAACAGAGCGGGATTATAGCACGCCGCCTAAGCAGCGTCAAGGCGCATCTGGTTCAAATAGTAATGCCAGCCAGATTTGCCAATTTTCGACCGATTGAGATCTGATTTCAACGGGTTCCGGTAGTTCAGGGGTGGCTTGCTCATCCACCAAAGGGATGACCAGTTGATTTCCTTCGCCATCGGGCACCATCTTTGCATCTTCATAAGCCCATTGCTTTACTTGCGCATCCGATGTGGCTTCTATAATCTGGGTAGCCAGAACAGCCTTTGTATATAATAAAGCAGCTTGCTGATCTGCCAAACGCGTGGCTTCTGCTGATAACTGGCGCATCTCACCTACCCGGCTATTGAGACCTAAAACCAGCAATACAAGAATCACAACAGCAACCAGAAGAATCAAATAACGACCACTACGAAACAAGTCCAGCATAGTATCATCTTCCCGCTACAAATTATCCAACGCAAGTCAATAATTTACAGGAAAGGGGAAAACGCTATCCCACATCCTGGATATAATCTCTACGCAGAAAATCAGCTTCAAACTAAACAGCTGTTATCCTTCATCACCCTCAGTAGAAGCATCTTCTGCCTCTGAGGCCAGGCCCGAAGCAATATGGAATTCACTAGGATGTTCGTCTTCATCAAAGCCAGCCAAGACAAAGATAGCATTTGTGACTGTATTCCCGGGGTTACGCCACTGATGACGAAGTTCGGCAGCAAAAAGCAGACTATCGCCCGGCTCCAACACAAAAAGTTGATTCTCAACCTGATACTCTAACTGTCCCCGAAGACACATCACGAATTCATGTCCTGTATGTGCCATGGGAAAACGTCCGCTATTAGCACCACTTTCCAGGGTAAGCATAAAAGGTTCAACATGCCCCATAAAACTTTCACCCCCCAATCCTTCCCATAGTCCACGATGAAAAGGTACGCGAGTGCGTGCAGAACTTTTTCGAAAAACTACATCATCCTGAGGGGTTTCTGTACGAAAGAAACAGGTTATCGGCACTTCGAGAGCTTCGGCAAGTTTGTAGAGTGTGCTTACAGAAGGTGAAGATTTACCGCGCTCGATCATGCTAAGAGCATTAGCCGACAGTCCACTCATGCGAGCCAAAGCTCGCATGGACAAGTTTCTCTCTTCGCGCAAATCGCGTAACCGGCCACCTACATCCACGGAAATGGCATCTTTTTCAAAGGGTTCCATTGCTCACTCCTCAGTTATATTATAATTGTATCCGCTACCAATAAAAATTAGATTAGTTTAATCTGAGAATTATATATCTTTGGGATTTCGCCTGATAACGCCCAAATTTAGGAGGTTTCGCAGGAATCCCGAGAACGTATAATTATGATATGCGTTATCTATTTTATCAAATAGCTGCGAATTAAGCCGCACATTTGTAACAAAAAAGCTGGTTCTCATTTGAGAACCAGCTTTTTATCCTAAATAGGCTTAGTTAGCCTTAGGGGGCTGCATATTCTAGGACGGGGTAACCAGCTTCTACCCAGCCAGTGAAACCGCCCTTGAGGCTGGAGACATTGCTATACCCGTATGACCATAGGATCGTGGTAGCCATAGTAGAGCGATGACCGCTACCGCAGTATACAACGATCTGCGAAGCCTTGTCAGCAGGCCAATTCTCCATCTGAGCAATGAACTCTTCCAACGGGATTGTAACCAGAGCCACTTCGCCTGTATCAATGACGCCTTTTTCTGCAAGCTCATCAGCAGTGCGAACATCAACAACGATCATCTCAGGGGCTTCGATTAGAGCCGTATTGAAGTCATCCGCAGCGATCACACCAAACGGTTTGACACCGCGCGCTGCAAGGGTGGCATCCATCCACACAGCAGCAGCAGGATCAACCTCGGCAGCATCCAAAACAACCGCTTCGGGAACACTATCGGCAACCGGGTTACCAGCGGCAACCCAATCGGTAAAGGTCGCTTTGAGAGCACGAACATCTGTCCAGCCAAGGCCTTCAAGAGCCGTCATGGCGATGGTCGCACGCCAACCGCTGCCACAATAAACTACAATGGGGGTGTCGAAAGCCGGCAACAGGTTCAGGTTTGCACCCAGTTGATTCAATGGGGCGTGTGCTGCACCTTCAATATGTCCGCCTTCTTCTAACTCAGCGGTGGTGCGAACATCCAGCAAGAAGGGAGGTGCATCCGTAGCCATTTCTTCCAGGAGAACATCGGCAGAGATGGTATTGTAGTGATCCATCCCAGCCAGCATTGCGGAATAAGGCGTTGCCAAATCGGGGGCAGCATATTCAGCTACTGCATAACCACCCTCGGCCCATCCTCCGAATCCACCTTTGAGGCTGGAAACATTAGTATAGCCATAGCTCCAGAGGATCGCCATAGCCATAGTGGAACGATGGCCACTGCCGCAGTAGACTACGACGTGGGCATCTTTATCGGCAGGCCAGTTTGCCATTTGAGCAACGAAGCGCTCCAGCGGGATTTGAACCAAAGCGGCATCGCCGGTATCCACAACACCCTTAGATACCCATTCATCCGTGCGGCGCACGTCGATGACGGTCATTCCAGGGTCTTCAAATAAGGCCGTATTCAGGCCTTCGGCATCGACAACACCAAAAGGTTTCACACCATAGGCAGCAAGAGCGGCATCAACGGCAGAAACCACATCGGCATTCGGTTCGGCCGCGTTCAATGCAACGGCTTCAGGAACACCTTCTACAATAGTGATACCAGCAGCAGCCAAGTCGGCAAACGCTGTTTTGAGGGCGCGTACTTCAGTCCATCCCATGCCTTCAAGAACGGTCATGGCAATGGTAGCGCGCCAGCCGCTGCCACAATAGGCCACAATGGGGGTATCAAAGGCGGGCAGCAAATCAAGATTTTGTGCCAGTTCGTTCAAAGGAATATGTACGGCACCTTCAATATGTCCGCCTTCTTCTAACTCAGCGGTGGTGCGAACATCCAGTAAGAACGGCGGCGCATCTGAGCCCATCTCAACCAGCAGGCCTTCAGCCTTGACGGTATTGTAGCCCACCATGCTGCCAAGCAGGGCGGCATAGCCCGCATCAAGGGTCGCGGGAGGGGCTGCATCTTGAGCCGCAACCGGCACAAAGGCAACCAACACCATACTGGCGAGGACGAGCATCGAAATTAGTACTTGTAGCTTCTTCTTCATTAGAAATTTCTCCTTTTCTTTGATCAAGCTTTTTAGCTACGCTTCCAACAAATTAGGGGGTTGCATCTGCCCCAGTATCTTCAGTCTTATTAAAGACCGAGGCAGGAATTGCATCAATAATTAACTCTAGATTCGCTTCCAATTCGTGCGGATAAATTTTTTCTTCTGTCAGGAAGAGATCCGGGTTTCCGTGACAAGCATCACAAGTTTCCGTTTGGGGTGTATTCAACTGAATATTATGCGGCGTTGTATATGCCCAAGTAGGAAGGTTACTAAAGGTATCTAACAAGCCATCACCATAATATTCAAATGTAGTTTCAGCAACTGGAATATGCCGAAGCAAGACATAATCGTAAGGGCGATCATAGCTCTGGCGGGGATTTTTACCAATCAAGAAAGTCAGATATGAACTTTCGGTGGCAAATTTCGGATTTCCAGTGGTTTCACTAATTGACACATGGCAACCATCGCAACTCGTGTAGGCCACCGAGTGGCATACCTGACATTGGAGATTACCGCCATGATTCTCATGGAACAGGTTGCCATCATTCCCTACGGTTACATTCATATGGCAGGTTTCACAACGAGGCGACTGAACACCCGCATAACGATGATCGGGTGGAGCTACTACAGCAGTTTCGGGGCCGGTATGGCAATCTTCACAATTGCCATAATCACCGTGCATTTCGGCTTCCTGATGGCAAGCAATACAGGTCATACGGCCTTTTCGGAAATGCACATCAGCATTCAAATCTTCGTGTTTGCCCAAATATTCATTGCCCACGCGGCTGCCGTGGCACGCGGTGCAATTGCGCGTCATCGAGGGTTCTTTTTGGAAAATATGCCCTGAAATCAAACCGCCGCCTACCAAATTGGGCTGGCTAACATGGCATTCGCCACAAGTGGCGTGACAAGAATCACAGTGGTTTTCAAAAGCTTCTTCAAGCGCTGGATGATCGCTCGGAATACTGCGTTCATCAAGAACAGTCCAATAGCCGCCCAAATTGGAATGCAAACTATGTGCTTCTGTCGCCACCACATCGGGGTGACATTCACCACAATACGTTTTAGCGTCCTGGCTGGGGTTCGGGATTAGGTTTGTGTGGGCCGTATCCTTATCGGGAGATTGCACGCCTTTATGGCAATCCACACAGGCAATATGCCCGTGAACAGTTTCCGGATATGCTTCGCCATCTACCATTACTTTTTCCCAAGGCTCCAACGGAGCCACTTCGCCACCTCAGCCCTCACCCTCGCTTTCACTTTCAACCGCTTCTTCTTTCTCGGCAACAGCAATCAACCGATCTTGGTCAGAATGACAATCCAAGCAATAATCTGGCTCTACATCTTCAACCAGACCTTCATCTGACACTCCATCACCTTGAGGGTTTTCATCAGTTGCTGCTTCATCCGATCCAGGTTGATCGGTTTCGGTAGGAACAGACTCAGGTGCTGTCGTGGGGGTTGCTTCCTGTGCAAATTCAGCTACCGCCTCACTGGCACTGGCAACCTTCGGGCTACATCCACTGACACTGATAAATATAAATGAGATCAGAATCAGGGAAAATACTAATTTTAATTTTGACATAGCGTATGAACTCTCCAGCTTCGTCGCGCGGAACTTTGTTCTGTTTTTCACTAACCGGAATTATACATAAGCAGATGTCATAGCATCAAGTGACAAAAATAATATTTGCTTATCACATCTGCTTATCTGTTCCATAAGCAAAAACTATTAGGACATGATATTTGTCACTTGATACTATTATAATGCTAGTGTTAATATTCACAAAGCGCAAAGGAAACACCATGCTGGATGCACATCAACTCAATGTTTTTCTCATTGCCGCTGAGACGCTTAATTTCACCCAGGCAGCCCAGCGGATGAATATGAGCCAGCCGAGTGTCAGTCAGCACATCCAATCACTGGAAAAGCACTTCGACACGGCTCTATTTCTGCGCGCTGGACGCACACTCCAACTCACCGATGCTGGAATGGCTTTGGTCCCGATGGCACGCGAATTGGTTACCCAATCTATTCTGATTGATGAAACCATGGAATCGCTTCATGGTGAGATATTCGGACATCTTCTGGTTGGCTGTAGTACTACGCCAGGGAAATATGTACTTCCCCACTTGCTTGCTCAATTTCACCATGAGCACCCCAAAGTAAGAGTGACTTGCCTTGTTACCCCACAGGCGCAAGCCATTAATATGCTATGCGAAGGGAAAACTCATTTTGCCCTCGCCAGTTTTGCACAAAAATCTTGTCTGGACGCTGAGTTTGTTGAGTTTCTTTGTGACCCGGTTGTACTCATTACCCCGCTTGATCATCCGTGGGCAAAGAAGAAAGTTATTGAAATAAAAGATTTACATGATGTGAATTTTATTTTACGAGAGGAAGATTCGGGTACGTACCATACTGTACGCGATGCATTGCTAAACACCAATATTCGTATTGAACGATTAAAAACGCTGCTAACCCTGGGAAATTCAGAAGCCATTGCGCTATCGGTACAAAATGGCCTGGGCGTTGGTTTTGTATCCCATGCTGTGGCCACAGGTATGGGCCAAAATCGCGTTGCCATTGTGAAAATTAGCGGGCTGGATATTTGCCGCGACATCTATATTGGGCGGCATCCCCGCCTTCCTGCCACAAAAGCACAAAACGCCTTTTGGGATTTTGTAACCAGTATTGCTCCAATAAAAAATACATATATCTAAATGAGTATGATGCAATTTAGCAAACTAACACCACAAAGCCCGACTTACGATGAGGAAGAAAAACTATGAATATATTGGCTCCAAAAAAATCACTAGTCATCTCAGTTCTCGTTGGGATATTGATCTGCATAATGGTTTTAGCTTTTCCCGGCAAAACCGTTTTTGCTGTCACACCCCCCCAGGATGATGAACCGGCTATGCCAGAGGGTGATGTTCAAGAATGTGCAGAATGCCACCTGGATGTCGCCGAGCAATGGTCGCATAGTCCACATGCTCATGCGTATGATGACCCGCACTTTCAGGATCGATGGTTGGGAATGGGAAATCCAGATGATTGTCTTTCTTGCCATACGACAAATTTCAAGGCATCAACCGGCGAATATCTGGCTGAGGGCGTTTCTTGCGAGGCATGCCACGGAAAAACAACCGAAAATCATCCTCCTGAAGTTGTGCCCGTCAAAGCCGATACCGAGTACTGTGGTTCCTGTCATACAACCACGCTGAATGAATGGCGTAAAACCGGCCATGCGGCTGTAGATGTTGGATGTATGGATTGCCATAATCCGCACAGTCAGAAGAATCTTTTCGAGGATCCTGATGAAATGTGTCTGAACTGCCATCAAGAAGAAGATATGGGGGTTTACCTGGAAGATTTGCATGTACAACAAGATATTGGTTGTGTGGATTGCCATGCGTTAGTGATTCCGCCCAAAATCATTCCGGATGATGGTATTGTTCCCACTGGGCATGCTTTCGAAATTACGCCAGCTACCTGCGTAGCTTGCCATACCGACGCATTGCACGCCGGATTTTCATTACCGGGATACGAAGATGGCGCCAAAGCCGCTAGTGAAACTACAGCCACAGAAGAAACTGCTGGCGCGGAAGGCGAAGTTGCTGAAGTTATTCACGAAGAAGTCGTTGAACTTCCCCCTGAGCAGCGCGTCCAGGCTCTCGAAGCCTCGCTGGCTAGCCGAAATATGACCAATCTCTTCCAGGGTGGCGTTGTTGGCATCGTACTGGGAGGCACCACTGCCTGGATCGTTGCTCGCAATGTGCGCCGCCTACCCGAAAAATCGAAAACTAAAGAGGAGGCTGAGGATGAGAAAGCAACCCAAGGATAAGAAAGCGAAACGAGCAGAGAAAAAGAACAATCTCCTTTCTCGACGCGATATCCTTCAGATTGCGGGCATCACTGGTGGAGCAGCTATCGTAACCCAGATTGTCACCTCAGGGCCGCTGTCGCCAGACGCTATTCAAGGTATTGAGCGAGGACATGACGAGGAGAGTACCTCGGAACACGAATGGCACATGGGCATTGACCTTGCCGCATGTATTGGTTGTCAATACTGTGTATGGGCTTGCCAGGCCACCAATGATGTTCCCAGCGATGAGATGCGTTGGAATGTAGGTTTCCCGGATCGGATGGAGAGCGGCACAGATTTCTTTATGACGCGGCCCTGCCTACACTGCCAGGAAGCTCCCTGCGTGAAGGTTTGCCCGGTCGGCGCTACTTTTTCCCGCGAAGATGGCATCGTTGTGATGGATTATGATCGTTGTATTGGCTGCCGATATTGTGAAGTAGCCTGCCCCTATGACGTCCGCCGCTTTAATTGGAAATTATCTAAAGAGGAAAATGCGTACCAGCCCAACTGGGGTGTTGCCGAAGTAGAACGCAGAACGCGTGGCGTTGTAGAGAAATGCACCTTCTGCAACCATCGCATTGACCGCGGCCTCGAGCAAGGTCTCACCCCCGGGGTGGACCACGCGGCCACCCCGGCGTGTGTTAATGCATGTCCGGTCAACGCACGCGTGTTTGGCAATATCAAAGACCCCGAAAGCCCCATTTCCAAATTCCTGAAGGACAATGAAACTTTCCGTTTGCGAGAGGACTTTGGAACCGAGCCTAGAGTTCACTATGTGCGCCCGGACAAGGAGGCATAAGATGGCATTACTGAACCTTTCAATCCCTAAAGAATCCCGCGAACGAATTTGGTGGGCCTGGATTATTACAACTGCTGGACTATTCCTGATCGGCGTTGTCGCGATGGCGAGGGTGTTAATCCAGGGCTTAAGCGTCACCGGCCTCAACGATCGAGTGCCCTGGGGCTTATGGATTACCCAAGACCTGAGTTCGATTGCCATGGGAGCGGGCGCTTTTTCGCTATCGGCCATCGTGTATCTATTCCGCATTGAACGCTTCAAACCCATCGCACGCGCGGCGGTATTTGTTGGCTTCTTGGGATATACATCTGCGATGATCGCGCTGGCAATGGATATTGGCCGCCCGGATCGCTTTTGGCATGCGCTGGTTTACTGGAATGTCCATTCGGTGCTTTGGGAAGTTACCTGGTGCGTTGTGCTCTATTCAATTGTACTGGTACTTGAATTCTTGCCCATCTTATTTGCTAACCCCTTCTTTGAGCGTTGGCCCTGGCTTGGCAAGTTTGGTCACATATTGCATAAAGCATCTCCTGTCTTCGCCGCGATTGGTTTAACTCTTTCGCTACTCCACCAATCATCGCTGGGCGCAACGTATGGCGTACTCTCTGGGCGAGCGATCTGGTTCAAGCCCTCGTTGCCGGTGATGTTCATTCTTTCAGCCATTGCAGGCGGCATCTCGATGACTTTGCTACTATCCATTATCGTTGGAAAACTACGCAATGCACGCGTTTTCAGCCGCGATCTGCAATTTGAAGTTTCTCGCCTGGCAGGATACACTTTACTGGCTTATCTTTATCTAAAAATATGGGACTGGGCTGCGACTTCATACTATAGTCATGCCCCTGGGACCACAGAGGCGCTCACACGATTAAATGCCACCACACCTTACACACAAACCTTCTGGTGGCTTGAAATTGTCTTGGGCGGTATCATCCCGGCTGTAATCCTATTGTACCGCCCCTTGCGCCGCAATGACCGCTATGTAATGATTGCTTTAGCCTTAGTTGTTATGGGCGTAACCGTCAACCGCTGGAATGTGACACTCTCCGGGTTGGTAGCCCCACCCCATTGGTCGCCCGGCGTGATCGGCAACTTGATCGTAGTATCCTATATGCCTACCTGGACAGAGATCGGTGTTTTTGTAGGGATTATTGGGTACGCCCTATTGGGATTTAGTCTGGGTGCGCGGTATTTACCGATCTTCAACCAAGCCGACGCGCACGACGATCACTAGTATCATCATTCTAAAATCTATATAGCGCTCTGGAATATTCCAGGGCGCTTTTTGATTCTATCCAGAAATAGTATTATCAACAGACACATTATTTTTACACTCGCGCACCAAACATGACAAACCCGCTCCTCATTATGACAAATCACATCAGGCGATGTGACAAGTTTCACTAATCCAGCACTTAACTACCTGTTATTATCTTCACAATCAAAAATATGTAGATATGCGAATAAGGTGATATGAATTCATCCTCTGATTTAGCACAAGAAATTAACCAGCTCCATGCAGAAATCTGCTCCGCCCTGGCTGACCCCAGGCGGATTTTAATGCTCTACAAACTTGCTGACCGCCCCTGGAATGTCGGCGATCTGGCTATATCGATTGGAATCAGCCAATCAGCAACATCAAGACATCTCAAAATTTTACGTCAACGCAGCCTGGTGAGTGCCACCCGCAAAGGTGCCAGTGTGGAATATCAACTCATCGATTCGCGTCTCATCGAGGCGTTGGATTTACTGCGCGCAGTATTATATGGCCGACTCACTCATCGAGCAAATTTGATTGAAGAAGCTACGAATGCAGCATGAATATTCAGGTTTCCCCGTTTTATCCAACTCATCTAACCCTAGGATGCGTCATCTATGAAAAACTTTAGACTTATCTGGTTGTTCGGCTTGGCGATTACACTGGCGCTTATTATCGTGCCAATTGTCATTTTCACAGTAGATCGTGAAAAACAAGCCGACGACGACCCCTGGGCCAATGTTCCCCTCCGAATACCCCATACCGACCATATCGACATTATTGAAGGCCCCTTTGAGAGTGGGTCCGATGTAACCCGCGCCTGCCTGGAATGTCATGATAACGCCGGACACGAAGTGATGCAAACTGCACACTGGACCTGGGAGAGCGAACCCTACCAACTCGAAGGGCGCGATGGCCCCATTACTGTGGGTAAGAAAAATTCCATCAACAATTTCTGCATCGGCATCCAGGGGAACTGGGCTGGTTGTACTTCATGCCACGCCGGTTATGGTTGGGATGATGCCAACTTTGATTTCTCAAACCAAGAGAATATTGACTGTCTGGTCTGCCACGATAATTCCGGTATTTATGCAAAAAGCGCGGCTGGATACCCCGCCGAAGGCGTTGATTTACTGATTGCAGCCCAAAGCGTCGCCATGCCCACCCGCGAAAATTGCGGCGGCTGCCATTTTGATGGCGGCGGCGGCAATGCCGTCAAACACGGCGACCTCGATGAAACACTTTATTTCCCCCCGGAAAGCGTTGACGTCCATATGGGCAAACACGATTTCCTGTGTACCGACTGTCACCAGACCCAAGATCACGTCATTAGCGGGCGTTCAATCTCTGTCAGTCTGGACAATAAAAATCAAATCTACTGCACCAATTGCCATAATGAAAACTTGCACACGGACGACCGCATCAACGCCCACGTAGCCAGTGTAGCCTGCCAAACCTGCCACATCCCCGTAGCTGCCACACGTGATGCTACAAAAATGTTTTGGGATTGGTCTACCGCCGGGAGCGATGAGATTGAAGAAAACGTCCACACTTATCTCAAGATCAAAGGCAGCTTTGTTTACACCTCTAACTTTGAACCTGAATTTGCCTGGTACAACGGAACCGCCAGCCGTTATATTCTCGGTGATGTGATGGACCCCACCGTTTCAACCCCCATCAATATGCCTAATGGCGACATCACCGACCCCACAGCAAAAGTGTGGCCGTTCAAAGTACACCGTGCCAAACAACCTTACGACTCCGTCTTCAATATCCTCTTGCAGCCTGTTACCTATGGCGAAGGCGGTTTCTGGCACGAGTTCGACTGGGGTCAGGCGCTGGAATTAGGCTCTGAAATTGTCGGTCTCGACTACAGCGGCGAATACGATTTTGCTGAAACCGAAATGTACTGGCCCACTACCCACATGGTCAGCCCTGCTGCAGATGCGCTTACCTGCGATAATTGCCACGGCGAAAATGGGCGTATTAATTGGGAAGCCCTTGGCTACTACGGCGACCCGATTGACTGGGGTGGACGCTTCCGTTCAAATAGCTACAACGAGTGATCTCACAAATCAAGCTCAATCTGCCAAGCTCTGCTCTGGGCCTGGTCGATTTTTTCTCGAAGTAAGCATAATTAAAATACTGCTCGACACTACACCCAAACATAACCTGAGCAGTGACCAATTCGACAAGGATATTTCGCACAATGCCAGCAAAACTCAATCTTCGTCCCCACATATCACGGCGAATCTTCTTCATTGGCATGGCGCTGGTTCTGTTGTTGGCAGCTTTCACAGCCACCCAACAGATTGCACAAGCCAAGCGAACAGCCAGCATCACCCCTAAGCTTTCACCAATTCACCCTACCTTCCCCATGCTCGACGAAAATGGGGTCAACGTACTCGAATCAGGCGGAGCTATCTCAACCATGCAAACCTGCGGGGCTTGTCACGATGCCGATTTCATCGAACAGCACAGTTTTCACGCCAGCGTAGGCCTAAACAATCTTGCCGACCCTGGAGCAACATCCAGCGAACGAGCCTGGGATATCAGCCCCGGTTTTTTTGGCAAGTGGAATTCCATCGGATATCGCTATCTTTCCCCCGCGGGTGATGAGCGGGTTGACCTGACGACCCCGATGTGGATACAGGCCTATGGCATTCGCCACGTTGGTGGTGGCCCTGCTGTATACGCACAAAGCGGCGAACGGCTAACCAACCTCGAAGTTGATCTTGCCAACCTGGAAACAACCTTCATCGACCCCGACACCGGCGAACTCAGCGGGTGGGACTGGAACGAATCGGGCGTGATTGAGATGAACTGTTTCCTGTGCCACACACCCGCCCCCAACAGCGAAGCTCGCGCCAAAGAAATCCACGCGGGCAATTTCCGCTGGGCGAATACAGCGACTTTGCTAGGCAGCGGCATTGTTGAGCAAACTGGTGAAAGTTACACCTGGAACGCCAGCGCCTTCAACACCGACGGCGAACTTTCAGCGGATTTTTCCATCATCCAAGACCCCACTAATGATAACTGCGGCCTGTGCCATGGCCTGGTTCACGATAATGTTGAAGACCCTCTTATCATGTTGGGCTGTTCCCCCGAACGCTGGAGCACCATCACGACCGGCCAAATCATTTCACCGCAAAAAATGGCCGACTCGGGTATGAACTTGGACGATAAAGAAACCCTCAATCGTCCCTGGGACGTTCACGCAGAACGCCTGCTGAACTGCACCGACTGCCACTATTCGTTGAACAACCCGCTCTACTTCAGAGAGTCCGACAGCACCCTGCCCGAACACCTGCTCTTTGATCCCCGACGACTTGAAATTGGCGATTATCTGGAGAAACCGCTGCATCAGTTTGCCCGCGGCGACAGCGCCCAGGGCAGTGTAGCCCCAGAACTCAAAGACACGATGCGGCGGTGCGATTCTTGCCACAGCATTGAAAATACCCACGAGTGGTTGCCCTACAAAGATCGCCACATCGCTGCGGTAAGCTGTGAAAGCTGCCATATTCCACAAATTTTTTCATCCTCAAATATGCAGCACGACTGGACTGTCATCACCCTGGACGGCAATGCAACCACAGAATGCCGCGGCATTGAAGGCGACACAGACACGATGCGTTCCCTGATGGTGGGCTACGAACCCGTACTACTCTCCAGCAGCGATGTAGATGGCAATACCAGCCTGGCGCCTCATAATCTGATTACAACCTGGTTCTGGGTCTATGGCGATCCGCCCCGCCCTGTGCGCATGGACGACCTCGAAGCTGCTTACTACGAAAATGGCGATTTTCATCCCGGTGTGATGTTGCGCTTTGATACCAACGAAGACGGTACCCTCGATAATAGCGAATTGGTCATCGATACCCCGGAAAAAGAACAGTTCATCAAAGATCGCCTCACCCGCCTGGGTCTGGGTAATCCTCACATTGTCGGCGAAGTGCAACCCTACAGCATCAATCACGATGTGGCAGGGGGCGAGTGGGCGCTCAAAGAGTGTACAGCTTGCCACGGCGAACAGTCGCGCATTACTCAGTCCATTCAATTATCATCCTATCAGCCTGGCGGCGTAATGCCCGAATTTATCAAAGGTTCAAACGCCACCCTCGATGGCGAAATCTACGCCGACGAAAACGGCGCGCTATTCTATCAACCAATATCCGCTGATAGCGATCTTTATATTTTGGGACACGATAGTGTTGGCTGGGTTGATCTGGCTGGTTCGCTGATGTTTGTCGGCGTACTGCTGGGTATTCTCGTTCACGGCGGGCTGCGTGTTTATACATCCATGCGCCGCCCGGCTCATGAGGTAGATATCGAAAATGTGTATATGTATTCAATCTACGAACGGCTGTGGCACTGGCTGCAAACTTTCGCCATTGTGCTGCTACTCTTCACCGGTCTGATCATCCATAAACCCGATATCTTTGGCTTATTCAGTTTCCGCGGAGTAGTGCTGGTGCATAATGTACTGGCGGCTATCCTGGCTATCAATGCTTTCCTCTCACTGTTCTACCATCTGGTCAGCGGTGAAATTCAGCAGTATATCCCCCGGCCGCGTGGCTTCTTCGACCAAACCTTTTCACAGGCCAAGTTCTATCTGCGGGGTATATTCAAGGGCGCGGAACACCCCTTCGAGAAAACGCCGGGCAAGAAGCTCAACCCATTGCAGCAGATCACCTATTTCAGCATTCTCAACGTTCTGCTTCCACTACAAGGGATCACCGGCATCCTAATTTGGGGTGCGCAACGCTGGCCTGTTTTGGCAGACAAACTAGGTGGACTATCTTTCCTTGGGCCATTTCACACTCTGATCGCCTGGATGTTCGCAGCCTTCATTGTGATGCACGTTTATCTAACCACTACCGGTCACACGCCGCTCGCCGGAATCAAATCCATGATTGTCGGCTGGGACGAAGTCGAAGTTCATCATCATAACGAGCAGGAATCAGGCGATTTAGGGTGATGCAAATACATCGCCATTTCCTAATCCCCAAGAGGTAAAAAAATATGACAACAACTGTACAATCTCCCAAGAAAGACCCCGCTTTGAAGCAGTTTTTCTTTCATAGAGAAAAAAAAGAGCACGTAAACGCTTACCTGGGTGGTGCGCTGCTCGGCGTAGTGTTGTTTCTATCGTTCTTTATCACCGGCAATGGCCTGGGAGCATCAGGCGGGCTGAACCGTTTTTTGGTATTCTTTGAAGACCTGGTTGCCCCCCAGCATGTGAACTTAACCCCCTATTTGCTGGCAATGGCCGGAGGCAGCAAAAATCCGCTGGATTCATGGATTGTCTTCGTTACCGTGGGCGTCGTAATTGGCGGTTTTTTCTCCGGCTGGCTACATGGACGCATCAGGCCTGAAACCGGCAAAGGCCCCAACATCTCCAATCGTAAACGCTGGCTGATGGCTTTCATCGGAGGCGGCTTTATGGGCTATGGCGCTCGTCTGGCACGCGGTTGCACCTCGGGGCAGGCGCTTTCGGGCGGAGCGGTATTATCTGTAGGCAGTTGGGCGTTTATGTTCGCTGTATTTGGCGGCGCATATGCTCTGGCTTATTTCGTTCGCAAGTTGTGGAACTAAAGGAATCAAATATGTCTCCATTTCCTCTTCATCTAGCTGAAATTTTCTTACCAATTGGCATCAATCTGGTTTTCTTGATGGTTGGATTTGCCTTTGGATATGTACTCGAAATCTCCGGGTTTGCCAATTCTCCATTACTGGCTGCCCAGTTCTACTTCAAAAATCTGACCGTACTCAAGGTGATGTTCACTGGCATCATTGTGGCGATGGTCTTGATTTTCGCCGCATCCGCCGTTGGGTTGCTCGACTACAACCTGATCTACGTGAATCCCACTTACCTTTGGCCGGGAATTATCGGCGGCTTTATCATGGGGATCGGCTTTATCGTCGGTGGTTACTGACCAGGCACATCGTTGGTCGGTGCGGCCACATTAAAGATTGACGGTATTTTCTTCACTTTAGGCACACTCTTTGGCATTTTCGTCTTCGGTGAAACAATTGATCTCTACGATATTTTCTTCAACTCATCCTTTATGGGACGTTTTACATTGCCTGAATTCTTAGGCCTGTCTACCGGATGGGTAGTGCTGCTAGTAGTGCTAATGGCACTATTTATGTTCTGGGGTGGCGAAAAACTCGAGAAAATCTACGGCGGACTTGATCCTAAAAAAGCGCCTAGGGTGCGCTATTATGGCGCTGGCGCGCTGGTGCTGGTCGCCATTGGCCTGCTCTTCATCGGTCAGCCCACGACAGAAGACCGATGGGAACGCTTGACGCCAACCAAAGGCGCCGCGCTCGACGCGCGTGAAGTTCAAATTCATCCTGGCGAGCTCTTGGAAAGCTGGCACGATCATAAACTCAATATTATGATGATCGATGTGCGTAGCGAGGCTGATTTCAATATTTTTCACCTGCTGGATGCAGAAAATATCACGCCCGACCAAATTTCGGAGCAGATCGATGAATTCATTGCCCAACCCGCGAATACTGTTTTCGTAGTGATGAGCAATGATGAAACCGCAGCCACCGAAGTCTGGAAACATATGGTCGCAGAATCCGTACCCAATGTTTATATTCTCGAAGGCGGCATCAATAATTGGCTCGACACCTTTGGAACAGCATTTGAAGAAGATTTCTGTGGTGGCATCAAAGCAGGTGCCGACGACGAGTTGCACTACGAGTTCACCGCTGCACTCGGCTCTGGTTGCCCGGCTGCCTACCCTGATGTAGAGCTTACACACGAAATGGAATTCGAGAAAAAGATTAAACTCGAGCTAAAACGCGCCCCCACCAGCGGCGGCTGCGGATAATTTTCTGGCCCCACATTTCTTTCAACTTCCAGAACTGCTACAAAAAAGATAAGCCACCTGAAAGCGAGGCGGTGGCTTATCTTTTTTGTTATAACAAGTATGGGATCGATTCCGTTATAAACCATGTTATTATGGTGGTTTGATCGTTCTCAACTAAATTACACCATGACGAAACGAAACGGCATTGAAGTCATAATGAATAAACTGCAAAATACCCAACTCCATCTCCAGCTAGCCTCCAAACTGGCGCATTTAGGATACTGGGATTGGTATATCGATACAAACGAATATTATTTATCACCGGATGTTTACAAAATCCTTGGACAAGACCCAGCCCATTTTGAGGTATCCAGCGAGAGCGTGGCGAAAATTATCCACCCCGAAGAATTATCCTTATTCTTAACAGAACGAGAACTTTCGTTACGCGAAAAACAAGAGGTGCAAGCTTTTCACCGTATCACCTGGCCCGACGGAAGCATCCGTTATGTGCACATTGTCGCTGAAATTTCCCGCGACGAGCAGGGTACTGCTACTCACATTGCAGGCATCATCCAGGACATCACCGAACAGAAACAAGCCGAAGAAACACTACAACAATCGCTTGACCAAATTTCGCGCAACCAGAGGATTATGCTGGCGCTTAGTCAGGCTGGCCGAGCTATTCAACGCGCCCGTACAACCGAAGAAGTGTATCAGGCTATTCAGGAGCAAAGTTCTCAACTGGGATATACCACAAGCGGCCTCACAATAACCGATTCTGGCGATTTGCAAATTACCTTTGTTGGCTATCAAGCGGAGCTAATCCACAAAGCCGAACATCTCACCGGGCTAAAGAAAAGTGATTACACATTTCCCGCCAGCGAAAACAATATTTTCCAGCAAGTGCTTGTCACAGGGGAAACTATCAATGTTGCTGATGTCGTAAACGCAGCCACAGATGCATTACCCAAGAAATTACGCACTTTAGCAGGCCCGATTGTAAAAATGATTGGGCTGGAGCCATCCACATTTTCACCCATGATCGCGGAAAATCAAATTTACGGTATTCTGATCATTGCTGGCAGGGATATCACCGAAGCCGATAACCCGGCAATTACGGCTTTCTCTCACCAGGCAGCCATTGCGCTGCAAAATGCCCGGTTATACGAAGCTACCCAAAATGAAATTGCTGAACGCAAACTGGCTGAAGAGGCACTGAAACACAGCGAGTCCCAACTGCGTGAAGTGATCAACAGCATGGAGAAAGCCATTGCAATCTACGAAGCTGTTGATAATGGCAATGATTTTGTTTTCGTGGATATGAATATTCATGGCGAAAAAATCACGCACCTCAAAATTGAAGCAGTTTTGGGTAGGCGCATCAGCGAATTATTTCCCGGCGAACCCTCTATCGGGTTGATCGAAAAACTCAAGGAAACCTGGCTAACCGGACATTCCACGCAAATCCCCCTCAAACAATACGTTGACGAGAGAATCACACAATGGGTCGAAAATTATATTTTCAAGCTCCCGTCCGGGCGCGTCGTTGCCATGTTTGAAGATACTCTTGAAAAAAGAGCCGCCGAATTGGCGCTTCTTGAAAGTGAAGAGCGTTATTCAAATCTCTTCAATCAAATGATGGATGGCTATGCTGTCCATGAAATGATTTTTGATAAAAACAATCATCCCGTCGATTATCGCTTTGTATCCATAAACCCCACGTTTGAAACAATGGTTGGGCTGGATTCATCTATCATCGGTAGAACTGTGCTTGAGGTACTCCCAGCAACAGAGCCTTATTGGATCGAGGCTTACGGGAAAGTCGTTCAAACCGGAGAACCTGTAGAGTTTGAAAATTATTCTAAAGAAATTGGCAAATGGTTTGCAGTTGTTGCCTATCGCTCAGATGTAAATAGTTTTGTAACCATCTTTAGCGATATTACCGATCGCAAAGCAGCCGAGGCAGCCCTGCAACTTGCGAATAGCGAACTTGAAGATCGTGTCAGCGAACGCACGCGCGAACTTCAAATTCTGGTAAACTCGATGGCTGGGCGCGAAGTGCGCATGGCAGATCTCAAAAAAGCCATCAAGAAATTACGTCGACAAATCCAGGAAGCTGGCATGGAACCTGTGGCCGATGATCCCCTAAACGAAGGGCTGTTATAGTCCAGGATTCCCCCATTTTTCCGGCCTGTGCTCGATGAATCAGGCCAACCCTAGCGCATCATCCATACGCGATACAAAGCATAAAACCACGGGCGATATACACGATCCCAGGGGCCAGCACTGCGCTGCAGTTCGCCCCCAAAGCCGCGCTTAAACCGATACACCCCCCACAAGCCATCACTACGCTGCATGAAATTGGCTTCCAATTCATCCGCATCTGCATCCGGCACACCCCATAGATCATACTCAGCGCAACCGCGTCCTTTTGCCCAACGCATGGCCTCCCATTGCAATAAATACGTGGGCATCAGATTACGGTGCCGATTCGACGAAGCGCCGTATAAATACCAGGCGCGCTGGCCGCGCGTAAAAACCATCAGGGCTGCCAACGGCTCGCCCTGATATTCGGCCTGCAAAATTTCGCATAAACCCTGGGGATGGAATAATTCATACGCACGGCGATAATATTCGAGTGAATGTACCCCAAATTCAGCGCGTTCCCCGGTAAGACCCATCAGATGGAAGAAAGCATCCACATCGTCGTTGGGATGCACAACAACGCCTTTTTTGATTCCCAGGCGGATGTTGTAGCGCGTCTTCTGTTTCATGCGAGCCAGGATTTCTTCCTCGGAGGGGAGCAAATCTACGAGCAGGGTGCGCGGGGGCTGGACATCGTGCGGGCTGAGGCGAAACCCCGGGGGCGGATTCTCAACCCCGAGGGCGTCCGCTTCGCCTGTCCATAGATCGGGTTCCACTTTTAGAAATATGGCTTTCCGTTTTCGGCAAAGTTGATCCACCTGAGGCCAAAGCTTTTCCCAACCCGCGCCGATTGGTCCCTTGGGAATATACGCCAGCGTAAAGCCCAGCGGCAAACGCCGGAAGAGAATTTGGGCGCCAACATCATCCGCGCGCAGGCGTACTGCATCCCAACCAAAATCAGATTTCAGTTCTCCCCAGGCGGCGGTTTGCAAAGCATGGGCTTCGGGGTATTGACGTAAAAAATCATTCCATTCGTGGGCATTAAGTTCAGTCATAGTTCACAAGGGTGGGCGCGCTTTGCAAAGTGCACCCACCTCATTTATATCAATGAGGTCAAATCGGGCGGCGGGGTATCGCGCACCGAAGCTCCAGGGATGAGCACATCCAGCCGCTTGAGAATGGCTGAGGATTCACCTTCACGCGCCAGATGAATCAACTCATCGACATCATTGTGCAGGGCATCGCCACCAAGAATATCTTCATCTGAAAGTTGAACGATTTCAGAGTGCTCAGTGGGTAAAAAAATGGCCCATTGATCCCAAAGCTCTTCACTCAGTTTCTCGCCGGGACGCACACCGCTGTAGGTAATTTCAATATCCTCGCCCGGTTCAAGCCCAGAGAGGCGAATCAGGTCTTCAGCCAAGTCGAGAATTTTGATCTGCTTGCCCATGCGCAACACAAAAACTTCGCCTCCGTTGCCCATTGCCCCAGCCTGCAACACCAGATGCACGGCTTCGGGGATGGTCATAAAATAGCGTTCCATTTCGGGGTGCGTCACCGTAACAGGGCCGCCCGCTGCGATTTGGCGCTGAAAACGTGGCACAACACTACCACGGCTGCCCAATACATTGCCAAAGCGCACCGCGGCATACGCCAGCCCTGAAGTATGCGCCGCATCCAGCACAATCAATTCGGCCAGACGCTTGGTTGCCCCCATCACGCTGGTCGGGCGAATGGCTTTGTCCGAAGAGATCATCACCAGATGCTCCACACCCGTATTGACCGACACTTCGACAATATTGCGCGTACCGAGCACATTATTCGTGATGGCTTCTTCCACGTTCACTTCCATGAGGGGCACATGCTTGTGGGCAGCAGCATGGAAGACAACCTGAGGGCGCAGATTGTCAAAAATTGTATTCAGGCGATCGCGGTCGCGAATATCGGCGATGACCGGGTACTTTGGTTGGTCAGGGTGGCTGTCGTAGAGATCAAGAAAAATGCGAAAAATACTATTTTCCCCATGTCCCAGCAGAATCAACGATGAAGGCCCCCAGCGAGAAATCTGGCGGCAAAGTTCGGTGCCAATGGAGCCACCCGCCCCCGTAACAAGAACACGCTTCCCAGCGATCAAGCTCCCGATACGGCGGTCATCGCTCATCGCCGAGGCGCGGCGCAACAGATCGTCGATATTGACCTGTCGTAAACGGTTTACGCTAACGCGTCCGCCGATGAGTTCATAAATCCCGGGCATAGTGCGGAAAGTCACTTTCTCCTGGCGGCAGGCTTCGGCCACGCGGCGCACTACATCCCCGGGAGCGGTAGGGATGGCAATAATTACTTCTTGAATAGCGCGCATTTTGATGATGCGCGGCAGGTCTTCCAGAGTTCCAACCACCGGAACGCCGTGAATCTGGCTTTTTTGCTTGACTACATCATCGTCCAAAAAACACACCGGTTCAAGATTGAGTTGCTGGTTTTTCTGGATTTCACGCACAACTAACGCCCCGGCATCCCCCGCGCCCACCACCAATACGCGGCGAATACCAACACGATCCGGGGAGCCATTCGTCCCCAAACGACTATCCGCAATCAGGCGAGAAGAAAGCCGCATACCGCCTACCAGCAACAGCGATAACAACCAGTCAATCGCCAATGTCGCTCGTGGAAAACCAATATACCCCGGTTGACGTGCCTGAATTGATGTCATCACTAGTACAGCTGCCAAGAGCAGCGTAGACGCCGACGACACCGAATAGAAGATCAGCAATAATTCACGCGTGCTGGCATAGGCCCATAAGCGGCGATACAGGCCAAACAGATAATAGACCGCCGGTTTTAGCAACACCGCTAACAAAGCCATGCGCCAGGCCTGTGGCAAGTAATAACGGAATAAGTTGCCCAATTCAAAACGCAGGGCAAAACTTCCCATAACCGCGATAATAATTAATAAAAAATCCCCAACCAGAAAAATACGGTTGCGAAGCGGCGCGTTTCCAACGATACCCCTGATCTTGGTCAGAATCTTTTCTTTGATCACGCGCCCATCCACGCCACTGTCTGTTCCAGCCCGGCCATCAAATCTGTTTGGGGAATAAAATTCATTATCGTTTGCGCCGAGGTGTTATCACCCACCGAGCGATACACATCGCCGGGGCGCGGTGCATCGAAAACAGGTTCCAGCGCATCTGGGATCAACTTGCCCAGAGTGGTCACCAAATCCAACACAGAAATCTCCTGGCCGGTGCAAATATTCAACACCTTCCCGGCGGCTGCGGGGCTAGCCGCTGCTGTCAGGTTGGCGCGCACAACATCCCCCACAAAAACGAAATCGCGGCTCTGCAAACCATCACCATAAATCACCGGCTGCTTACCATCCAGCATTAAACGAATAAAAATCGGGATCGCGGCAGCATAGTGCGAATCGGGCGACTGGCGCGGTCCATAAACATTGAAATACCGCAACGCGGTCACGCCCATATCCGTGGTACGAGTATACAGATCGGCATATATTTCGTTGACGCGTTTCGAAGCGGCATAGGGGGAATATGACATCGTCTCGCCGGATTCATTAAGCGGATAGGCCTGCGATTCGCCATAGACGGCAGCCGATGAAGCCAGAACCAGGCGACTCACTCCAGCGTGGCGCGCGCGCTCGAGGAGATTCACTGTCCCTTGCACATTCACGTCGAAACATTCCTGTGGGTTTTCCACCGATAACGGTACGGACACCATGGCAGCATGATGGAAAATATACTCAACATCGCGCGTGGCTTGCTCAACAACCGCAAGATTCCGAATATCCCCCTGGATGAGTTCAATATCCGCCTCCATACCAGCAAGATTCTGCCGTTTGCCAGTGGAGAAATTATCCAAAATTCGCACGCGATCACCGCGCGCGAGCAATTCCCGCGCAATATGCGAACCGATAAATCCAGCTCCGCCCGTCACCAGAGAAATGGCCATTTACTGTCCTTTCATGCCCAGCACGGTGGCTGGCGTTCGTAATAAAATCAACAAATCCAAAAGCAGATTGCGACGCTTGATGTAATAAAGATCGTATTCCAATTTGACCTGAGTTTCTTCAAGCGAGGCAGCATAACCATAATTAACTTGCGCCCACCCCGTGATCCCCGGCTTGACCAACAGCCGCGCCCGATAAAACGGGATGCGGCGCTGGAAATGCTCCACCAATTGCGGTCGCTCTGCCCGCGGTCCGACCAGGCTCATATCGCCACGCAGTACATTGAGAAATTGGGGGATTTCATCTAAATGAGTACGGCGCAGCATCCGCCCAACAGCCGTAGCACGATCATCATCTTCTTTCGCTAACACCGGTTTGCCATCGGCCTCAGCGTCCAGGCGCATCGTGCGGAATTTGATAATCTTGTATTCCCGTCCGCCCTTACCCAGACGCTCTTGCAGGTAAAATATCGGCCTGCCAGTATCGATCATTGTGGCGATGCCAACAAAGGGTAAGAAAAACAGAAGCATCAGCATACCTACCAACCCACCCAGGATATCGACAACACGTTTGGCAAACTCGTAAAATCCGCTGATGCGGAACTCATCGACAAAAGAACGCAATAGCCAATCGGTTTCGAGCAAGCTAATCGGCACGCGCCCAGCGAGTTCTTCATAAACTACCGGCATCCGCGTAATTTCCACACCGCGCTCCTGGGCATCAAGAATAATCTGGAAAGTGCTGCCCATCATCGTGCCTGAGATGGCAACGATTAGATCGGTGATGCGTTCTTTTTCGATGAGCGGAAGAAGCTGGTCGCTATTGGCAATCACTGCATGACTGTCAATATCCGTACCCACAAGATCAGGATTATCGTCAATTATGCCAACCAATTCAAAAGGCTTCGGCTCCAATTGATCGATAACGCGCAAGATTGTACAACCTGCCCGGCCAGCGCCAACCAATAATACACGCCGCACAAATTCGGGCGCAGTGAAAATGCGGATATAGATCAAACGCCACAACAACGTCAGAATTGAGGATGTTGCCAGAAATACGGCCACCCCCAAACGCGGCAGGGGACTGTCCGAAGCAAAATAGACCCCTAAATACAAAATCAGCCCAACGATCGTGGCCGCAGCCACGCCGCGTAATACCTGACGTTGGCTTGCCGCCCGGTGGACATCGTACATTTCAAGCATTAATAACAGCCACACCAGAGGCAGCACATAAAACCATAAAGCCACCCGTTCACGTAAGAATTCTAGCGAAAGACCCAACCACTCTTCACTTCGGCCCCATACCACCAGGGCAACAATTACCGCAACTGCACCAATTAAAAAATCTACGATCAGCAACAGTGTGCGCCGTTCGCGAAAGCCTAAACGCCATAAATGAGAAGTTGGTTGATGTTGATTCATATTCTTTTTCTGCGCAATATATATACACCCAGCAGATATTCCAGCAGGCTCCATAAAAAGGCGCCACCCCAGGAGAAGTGCATCACAGCAATTGCCAGGGGAACACGCAGCGCCAGCGCCAAATCGCGACGTCGATAAGCACTCTGAATCCCTGCGAAAAGCAGCGCAGACCCATACACCACAGCTTCGGCCAGCAGTAGCCAGCGCGCAAGTAAGAACCAGATCGAGAGCAAACCCAGTATCAACCAGGTCAGCACAAACGCGCCCGAAAGCTGGCGCCAACGGAAGGTATCTGGATAACGCAGCAACATACGCAGTTTCCAATAGCCATAACGCCAATACTGACGCGCCAACCCTGCTAATGTAGAACGCGCAAAATATACTGAGCGAATATTTGGATCAAGCCAGACGGTATGTCCGGCCTGACGAATCCGCACATTGAATTCGTAATCTTCATTCGTTAACAATGTTTCGTCAAAACTACCCACTTCTTCCAATAGTGCTTTTCGAAATGAGCCAAACGGAACCGTATCGACAGCTTGCGGTTCGCCACCCACACGGTAACGCGCATCGCCAACGCCCAATGGGTGCGCAGCCGCAACCGCAATGGCGCGTGCCATCTTGCGCTTACCACCAGGGCGTATCTCCCAAACACCACCGACGTTATGGCCCAAATTTGATTCCAGCGCATCCACGCAACGCGGTACGTAATCGGGCTGCGGCATCGAGTGCGCGTCCAGCCGTACAATAATTTCGCCGCGCGCGGCTTCAATGGCACAATTCAAAGCCGCCGGGATGGTGCGCTTCAGGTTATTGATAATCGAAATCACCAACTCAGGATGCGCCTGCTGAAATTCAGCAATTTTCTGCCGCGTCTGATCGGTAGACATTCCATCGGCGATTACGACTTCGATTTTTTCGCGCGGATAAACTTGCTCCCACAAAGCATTGAGCAGCAAATAAATAGTATTCTGCTCGTTATAGCAGGGCACAATTACCGAAACAGTGGGTTCAGACATGGGGCCATCGGGTCGTTAAAGTAGCGTCAGCAGGATGCGCAAGGGGTAGTTTTACCACAAAATTGCTACCCTGTCGTGCCCCTAACTCGCGGACAGTGCCACGGCCTCGATCTCCACCGCGGCATCTTTTGGCAAGCGCGCTACCTGTACTGCCGAACGGGCCGGGAAATTCTCGGTGAAAAACTCAGCATAAACCGCGTTCATGGCGCCGAAATCGTTCATATCGCGCAAAAACACCGTCGTCTTGACCACGCTCTCCAGCGTAGCGCCCCCGGCTTCTAAAACGGCTTTTAAGTTTTTCAGCGCCTGACGAGTTTGCTCCACAACTTCATCCGAGACAAATTCTCCGGTCAATGGGTCGATGCCCAACTGCCCGGCTGTATATACAAAATGCCCGGCGCGCACGCCAGCAGAGTAAGGGCCAATCGCTTTCGGTGCATTTTTGGCGGTAATGACTTCTTTTTTCATGGGATTATGCTTTCCTTTCGAGATGAAACCCGTCGTCTGACAGGGAGATTCAGACCCAACTCGGGGTGGTGTGCCACAAAAAAAGGGCAGCCACCCCCGAGGGAGTCCCGCTGCCCTGTATTTTACCGCAAAGGTTCCTATTCAAACTTGAGCAGATGAAACACATCCCCCAGCGAGGCATCGAAAATTTCGCGCATTATAGCCTCATCCACCTGATACGCGCCCCCAAAGACACCATCCCCATACACCTGGCGAGCTTCATCAGCACCCAACAAACCGGGCACATGCGGCGGGGTTTTCTCACCGGCAGGCAGTTCAGCGACACGGTTAAATTGGAAAGCCTCAACCCAACCGGCGTGATAGGGTTTCAGATTATGTTTCGCAGCCACAACCTCGACACTGTGTGACTGCCACCAGGCATACCAGGCCAAACGCAAATCGGGCAGTTGGCTGGCAAGCTCATAAAGCCGCCCGCGCACCGGATCGTTGCCGCCATGCCCGTTGAGAATGAGCAAACGGCGAAAACCTTGCGCGTAAACCGATTTCACGATGTCTTCAGCAATATCCATCAATATGGCTATGCGCAGAGAAATCGTGCCGGGATACGCCAGAAAATAAGGCGATGCGCCAAAATTGAGCGGCGGCGCAACCAACACGCCGTTTTTTTGGCTGGCAGCATCAGCTAAAGCCTGAGGAATATTGGCATCCGTCAGCAGACTCAAGTAACCATGCTGCTCACACGCCCCCAGGATGATCATCAGGCGGTCATCATTTTCGAGATAGTTTTCAACATCGAACCAATTTAAATCTGAAAAACGCATTGGAACTCCAGAATAACCAATTGCACGATCTAATCTTCTATTACAACCAATGTCGAAAGATCAACTTCATTCCCCGGCGCAACAGTGTGATAATAACATTCGCCGTCATCCGCCCGGCACCAAATACTCCAGCCATCATATAAATGCAGAGTGTTGCCATTAAGGTCATCTACATAAATTTGCAGGTTATCACCAGAGCGGTTTGCTAATCCGACAGCTGGGCCGTGTGGATTCCAGTAAATACCTTCGACTGGATCGCTCCAATCAGCCGGGTCTAGATCAATGTCGGTAAAACGGTAGCTCCCCCAACTGCGCGGCCATTTTCCATTTTTTTCATAGAAATCATTGATGCGTTCAAGGAAATCATCTTTGATAGTAAGGATTGAATTGCCCTCTTCTCCGGTAGATATGAAGGGTAAATTGCGAAAAACATCGGCAAGATTAACACCCAATGCTGAGAGTGCCAGCAATGCTACCACGGCCACCAGAACAACAATGAGAGCAAATTCCACAAGGCCTTGACCGGATTGGTAAATTTTATTTCGAGACATTTTATTTCACCTGGAAATTGTGATTTCACCCAACGCAACTGCCTGCCCGGAAAGTATAGTGATTTTCTGACTCCACTCGCCACCCAAAGATGGCTTGATGGTGATCAGATATTCCCCCGGCGGCACTGCGGCAAAGAAGAAGCACCCATCACTGAATGTTGATTTATTTTGTTTGCCAATCTCAACACTGGAGACCAATGGCACGCCATCCGGCGAGATGACACAGCCATCCAGGCCACCAACCGGCAATTCAGATGGACGTGTTGCAAGGTGGGAAAATACCACACCAAGAAAAATTACAACCAGCAGCCCCATCAAACTATAAAGTAGTATCCGAACCTTTGCAGCGCCTAAGCGCGGCGGTTTCTTGCCAGACGTACTATTTGCATCTAACGATGGACTATTTTCAAAAGTCACAAAACACTCCAACAGGCATTCAACTACGAAAGGTTTTTTGCCCACGCGAATCGCATCAAATTCTCAGGATTTCGGCGTGGTATCGATTATATCGCGACAAAAAAGCCGGAGTTTCAAAATGAACTCCGGCTTGAAAATTAAACCACGATATTGACCAGCCTGCCCGGCACGTAGATCACCTTGCGGGGTTCTTTGCCATCCATAAAGCGTTGTGCGGCTTCGCTGTCGAGCGCAGCCTGTTTGGCATCGGCTTCGTTAATATCTGCGGGAACGGTAATGCGGTCACGCAGCTTGCCGTTGACCTGCACGATCAGGGCAATCTCATCAGCTTTAGCGGCTTCTTCATCTACCTGCGGCCAGGGCTGGTTGTGAATTGAGTAAGAGTTACCCAACACTTCAACCCAGAGTTCTTCGGCCACATGCGGTGTGACTGGAGCCATCATACGCAGGTAAATATCCAGGGCCTCCTCCCAGGCTGGAGTTCCAACTGCGCCTTCATCACGCGCCTGATACATATAGTTGAGCAATCCCATCAGAGAAGAGATTATCGTATTAAACTCGAATTGTTCAAAATCATAGGTCACGCGCTGTAAGGTCTGATGTACTTTGCGGCGCAATTCACGTTCGACACCGGCAGACACCTTTTGGGGTTTCGCTGTTTCTGTAAACAATGTCCAAACACGTTTTAACCAGCGCGCCGGACCGCCCACGCCCTGACTATCCCAGGGGCCGCCCAAATCCCAACGAGAAAAGAACATCAGATAGGCCCGGATCGTATCTGCGCCGTAGGCATCTACCAGCGCATCGGGGGCAATCACATTGCCGCGGCTCTTGGACATTTTTTCGCCATCTTCGCCCAACACCATGCCCTGATTGCGTAACTGAGCCATGGGCTCGGGGCCTTTCATAATGCCCATATCACGCCCGGCCTTATGGAAAAAGCGCGTGTAGATCAGGTGCATGGTGGCGTGTTCAATCCCACCGGTATAAGTATCTACCGGCATCCAATAGTCATATTCTTCCGGATCAAAGGGGCCTTTATCGTAATCGGGGCTGAGATAGCGCAAGTGATACCAGGATGAGCACATGAAGGTATCCATTGTATCGGTTTCACGCTTGGCTGTACCGTCACACTCGGGGCAAGTGGTCTGGCTCCAGGTGGGGTGGAATTTCAGCGGAGACTCGCCCGTAGGCCGCCACTCCACATCGTCGGGGAGCACCACCGGGAGTTGATCGTCAGGGACGGGATTCCAGCCACAGGCATCACACCAAACCATCGGGATGGGCGCGCCCCAATATCGCTGGCGCGAGATCAACCAATCCCTCAGGCGGTAGTTGATCGACTCTTCGCCGATCCCCTTCTCTTCCAGCCAGTCAATCACCTCGCTGATGCCGGGATTTTTGCGGCCCTTCTCATCGGTAACAGCCGTTCCATCAAACTGGGCACTGTTAATCATGACACCGGGGCCAATATAAGCTTCGGGCATGGTGGCACCATCGAAGGCTTCGCCTTCGGGCTGGATCACGGGGATGATCTCCAGATCGAAGTGACGGGCAAAGGCGAAGTCGCGCTCGTCGTGCGCCGGAACCGCCATAATTGCGCCCGTGCCGTAGGTCATCAGCACATAATCGGCAATCCAAATCGGGATGCGGGCATTGTTGACCGGGTTGATGGCATAGCCGCCGGTGAAAACGCCGCTTTTCTCTTTATCAGTGGCTTCACGTTCTATATCAGATTGGCGCGCCGCCTCGGCTTTATACGCCTCAACCTGAGGGCGCTGCGTCTCGGTGGTGATCTTGTCCACCAGGGGATGCTCCGGAGCCAGTACCATGAAGGTGGCGCCCCACAAGGTGTCGGGGCGTGTGGTGAAGATTTCCATAGGATCGCCCTGCTCGGTGTGAAAAACCACCGATGCACCTTCCGAGCGACCAATCCAGTTAGTTTGCAGGGTTTGCACGCGTTCCGGCCAATCGATGTGCGAGAAATCGAGCAGTTCATCAGCATAGTTGGTAGTGCGGAAGAACCACTGATCAAGGTCTTTTTTGACTACCGGGGTATCGCAGCGTTCGCAGTGGCGATCTTCACCCCAAACCTGTTCACGGGCCAGGGTGGTATTGCAATTCGGGCAAAAATCCACCGGCGACATTTTGCGATAGGCCAGACCATGCTTGTAGAGTTGTGAGAAAAAGTACTGCGTCCAGTGGTAATATTTCTCATCGGATGAAATCGCTTCACGCCGCCAATCCCACATAGCACCCATGCTGCGCAATTGGTCGCGCATACGCTCGATATTGGCATAGGTCCATTCTCTGGGATGCGTATTGCGCTTGACAGCCGCATTTTCAGCGGGCAAGCCAAAGGAATCGAAACCGATGGGAAACATGACATTATAGCCCTTCATGCGCATATACCGGGCGCGCGCGTCGCTGGGGGTCATGGCGTACCAATGACCAATATGCAAATCACCGGAGGGGTAGGGCAACATGGTCAGGGCATAAAATTTGGGTTTCGATGGGTCAACATCGGCCTGATACAGGCCATCTTTTTCCCATTGCGATTGCCATTTCGGCTCGATCTCAGCGGGGTAATATTTTTTAGTCATTTTCTTCTCCAGTCTTAAAACAAAAATCCCTTCGCCACTCAGGGACGAAGAGATCTACTTCGCGGTACCACCCTGATTGTTCATTCGTCGCCTAATCAAACGATTGAACCACTCAGACCGCGATAACGGGCGATTCCGTCACTGACTAATTGATTCACCAGTGAATTCTGCAACTTGCACGCAGCAGGCGAGTTTGGTTCTGATCATCTCCCAAGATTGCTCTTGACAGACTGTGTTCTGCAGACACCTTTGCCGTGGCTTGCACCCGGTGACCCCGGCTCGCTGGCAGATAACCTACTACTCCTGTATTGAATATTACAAACCCCGGTACTCAGACCGGGGTTCTTTGTTGTAGTGGACCCAGAGGGATTCGAACCCTCGACCTCTTCAATGCCATTGAAGCGCGCTCCCAGCTGCGCCATGGGCCCCCGTAGTTAACAGTGCGAAATTCTACCATAAAACAGAATTTCGTCAATAAAATGGACCTGGAGGGATTCGAACCCTCGACCTCTTCAGTGCGATTGAAGCGCGCTCCCAACTGCGCTACAGGCCCTCGTAAAACCCCATGATTTTATCTGACAGCAGATGGGATGTCAAGAAGCGAGGCAACCAACTCCTTGAATTATTCTTCGGGTTTTGGGGTTGGGGTAATCGGAGTAGGCGAGGGCAATCCGCTGTCAAAATCGTACAGCACCGGCAGAGAATTCAGATCACCATCAACTTCAACATATTCGGCGAACAACCACCCCAACTCAGACAACAGCCAGGTATTATCAGCGGTGCGTCCGCTGATTTCGACTACTGCATCAAAACGCACGCCCGCAATCATGAGATATTCGGTTCCCGGCCCTGAGCGCACTCGCATACTACTGGCGGTCACGCGTCCTGGCATAGATAGAGATGCTACCGGCGTGAGGGTTTCGGTTGGCTGTGAAACATCATCTGTTAGTGTCTCTGATGCTATTTCTTGACCGGACTCGTTCAAAGAGGTTTCCTCCGCCGCCCCTTGGAGTGCAGCAAGGCCATCTTCCAAAATGCAGCCAGAGAGCAGCAGTGTTGAGAAAACAAGCCATACAACCATCAATTTTTTTACATGCAAAAATCG
>JABGRQ010000109.1 GCA_018648225.1 Chloroflexota bacterium | reverse complement strand
CGTTTTTTCAGAACAAATCCACAGTCCGATCCCTATTACACCTGTATAGTTACTAATTTTCTACCATTCGTTGACGATGACACGGGTACCGCCTTCGCCTTGCAGGGTAAGGTCGCCAGTTTCAAAAGAGACCGCGGGCATTGACCAGCGGAAGATCCATTTGGCATCATCGGGGCTGGCGTTGATGCAGCCATGCGACATCGGTTCACCATAGTTGTTATGCCAATAGGTCGAGTGTATGGCAACCCCATCACCGTGGAAAAGGGAGGTCCAGCCGACGGCAGGCACATCCCAGCTACTCGCGGCGGTGCTGCCACCCATATGCAAGGAGTAGAGTTTGCGCCAGATCATAAAACCCGATGAAACTGCTGGGGAGAGCGGTGTAGCGCCCTCGGCTTTACCCGATGAAATGCGGCAGAAATAGACTTCTGAATTGCCTTCATAGCAGGAAAGATGCTGCTCTTTCCAATTTATATCGACCTCAATGCGCTTGTCTGTTATTTCAGGGGTGATGGGGGCAACTTCTTCCGGAGTCAGCGGACGGAAAGCCTCTGCCTGGCACCAGAAAATATCACCCGGGTTGCCGTAGCGTTCATTCACGCGATACCACATGCTGCCGTCGCCTTCGGTTTTGATTTGATCGACCCACAAAATCTGGCTGTAATAGAAGCGGTATGGCTGCCCGTTTTCAACTCGAAAACGCCACCAGGCGGAGCGCGGCGGGCCGTTGGCGATGCTTGCCTCCACATAAGGAACTGCGACTTCAACCCACATGCCCACATCTGCCCCCATTTGAGGCAGGGCGTCCACGGGCTGTGCGGGTTCATTTTTTACAGGTTGCAAATAAGGAGACCAGATAAATCCCTCGGGGGTTTCTACCCAACGCTGATTATTGCGCCAGGGCCAACGCCCAACTTTTTCTTGCAACCACGGCACCACAGTATCTTCATAAACTGAACTCACAGTTGTGGCGTCATAATCTGGAGCGGCCTTAATGTCGACGCGCCCGCCCAGGCCATCTGCAACCACGCGCCCCAATTTGTCAGATTGAGGAAAATCGGGCAGATTGAATAGTCGCTGCCAGGGTTGCAGGGTGATACCGCCAACACCTGCGGCGGCTATTTTTAGAAAATCACGACGGGTCAGTCGATGGGTGGTTTGCATATTGTATCTCTTTGTAAGAAACTTGTTTTTTAAACGAATTATCCAATATAGTACTGCACCAGACGCTCATAAGGATACCACTCTTACATTAGCCTGAGTTAAATCCGACAGTTCGGGTATACTTATCTTTACTGCAACAGAAAATCGAACTGAATCTTAATTCTACCTGTTTACAGCCAAGTATGTCGATACAAAATTATCTCAAGCGCTTCAGACATTTATGGGAAGGCGAACTTTATATTCAGCTACGCCGCTTCCGCTGGATGGCCTTTCCGGGTGTGTTTTTGCTCGCCACCATCCACAGTTTGTTGGTACGAAGTATTGCGCGGCCTGTATCCGGCATCTGGCAACCCTGGATTGAAATTCTGGTATATAGCGTCACCGGAAGTCTCACCGCATGGATAGGCTTGAGCTGGATCGCGAACGCAGCCGCGCAGCGGGCAAAAACCGAATATCAACTTCAGGGCGCATTTGAAGCGCTTGAACAACGCCACCAACAATTATTGAGATTGAATCATATTGGCGAACAAATCGCGGCCGCTGATTCGCAGCACACGATTTTGGAACTCGCCACCCGCGCCCCATTGCAACTTACCAAAGCACAGGCTTCCACGGTTGTCTCATTTGATCAATATAAACGCCTGAATCTGGATATGGCCTGGGGATTGAGCGACAAATATCTCGGTGCTCTGCGCCAGCGCATGGATGCCGGCATCGACTCAGAGCGCTGCCGAAATTGCAATACGCTGCACGCCCATATCAAGCAGGATTGCCCGCTCTTTGAGGGCTTGCAACCCCTGGCGGAGCAAGATGGCATCACCTCGCTGGTTTGCCTGCCAATTACCCTCGAGAAAAAACGCTCCAGCATTATTACAGCCTACTATCCCGAAACGAATACCCCCACCGATGAACATATTCGGTTACTTAATATCTTCAGCGCGGTGATTTCAGGCGCGCTGGAGGGACAACAATCGCGAAACCAGGAAGATATCCACCGAAACGCGACGATCCCCACAACCCACAACCCTGCAGCAATTGCTGAACTCTCCAGCCAGGTGCTTAATATTGCCATTTCCGGGTGGGATGCACAAGCAGGGGGCGTTTTCATCTACGAAGAAGATACCCAAACATGGGTATGCCATGCCCAACTAAATCTGGGCGACACCATCACCGATGAACGCTTCGCGCTGGGCGCGCACATGGCGCAGCGCGCCTTCGATGCCACCACACCCATCATCCAAGCCGATATTAACGGAAATTCGACCTTCCGCTCTGCCGCCGCAGCGCCGTTAATTACAGATGGGAAAATTCTCGGAGCGCTCTTCCTGGGCAGTTCGCAGCCCAAAACCCTCAACCAGCACCATACCGAATTGCTGGCTACCATTGCCCACCAGATCGCGCTGGCGATCCGCAACACACAGCTTTACAACCAGCTCGGACAAATGGCGGCGCTCAAAGAGCGCCACCGTCTCTCGCGCGAATTCCACGATGGACTGGCCCAAACCCTGGGGTTTCTGAATCTGCAAGCCGAGCAAATTGAGCAGATGATTATAGCCAACCAGAACGCCAGCGCAAAAGATGAGATTCATGAATTGCGTAAGAATATTCATGCCGCTTATGCCGATGTGCGCGAAGCCATCGACGGGCTGCAGATCCGCCTGGACGAGCCTGGGCAATTGGCCGTTCGCTTGAAGGGCTACACCGATGAGTTCACCCGCCAGACAGGCATCACCACCGAATTCACCACCAAACCGGAAGATCTGACGACCAAACCAGAATATGCGATACAATTATTACGGATTGCGCAAGAAAGCCTGACTAATATTCGCAAACATGCTCATGCCAACCGCGCCACAGTTTCATTGGGCGCGGTTGAAAACCAGATTGTATTGGTAATCACAGATGATGGCATGGGCTTCCCCACCACCGGCCCAGGCGAGCGCCTATATCGCAGTTATGGTCTCACGATGATGCGCGAACGCGCCGAGGGCATTGGCGGAAGTTTCTCAGTGGCAACCAGCCCCGGGCAGGGAACCCGCATCACTGTTTCCGTCCCCATCGAAACATTATGATTCGAGTATTACTCTCCGACGATCACAACCTATTCCGCGAAGGAATCGCCCGCATTCTGCAAGATGCGCCGGGCATCGAGTTCGTGGGCTGCGCCCAAAATGGCGCTGAAGCGGTTTCAAAGGCCAAAGTATATCGCCCCGATGTGATTCTTATGGATGTGCACATGCCGGTGATGGATGGTGTTAAAGCTACTCAAGAGATTCGCGCCATTCTGCCAGAAACGAAGATCCTCATGCTCACCGTTTCTGAAAATGATGAAGACTTATTCGGCGCGTTGCGTGCCGGTGCGCGCGGGTATCTGCTCAAAAATACTACCAGCCAAAATTTGATTGAAGGCGTGCGGCGTATCGCGGCAGGCGATTCAATCATCAATCCCAGCATGGCCGCAAAGTTGGTCGATCAGTTTACCGCCATCTCGCCAGAAATATCAACCCCAGGCAAGTATCCAAAAGCGGCTGCCGAAGAGATCACCGCCCGCGAGCGCGATGTCTTGCAACTGGTTGCCCGCGGGTTGAGCAACAAAGAGATCGGGCAAGAACTGAATATCTCGCCGCACACAGTAAAATCACATTTAAGCAATACTATGGAAAAATTGGGCTTCAGTGGGCGCGTCGAAGCCGCCGCCTGGGCCATTCGCCACGGGTTGCTAAACGACTGATACTTTGTTCAACCCGTCATTCGTGCAAAAAATCACCCATTTGGGGGATATATTCATGGGGAAACATCCCCATTTGGGTCAAGACAAGCCACTCATCTTTCGCTAAACTAAATCTTAGAAAACTTACCTCACGCGTTGAAACCGATTCTCTCAAGGCATCCTGAACGCCTGCTATGGGAATCTTTTTTGCACAAATGTTTTGCGCCGTTCACCTTGCTCGGCAAGGTAAACATCACACCGGAATATGAACATAGCTGCTCCAAAGAGAGTTCTCTTCGTTGGATTGGGTTTATTACAAGATGTTGTAGTGCGCTTACTAACCGATCAGACCGACATTGAAATCATCGGCATGGTGAACAACTGGGCAGAAGCCAAAACTGCCATCGTAGAAAGGCAGCCTGACATCATCATCATGGATCACCAAAACCACGAACTTATCGAAGCTGAACTCAATCCGCTGCTTGAAAATAGCGAACGCGACCTGAAGGTCATTTATCTCACGTCCGCAGACAATCGCATCATCGTCCACAATCGCAAACAAATCAACGACGCGGCGATGCCCGATTTATTACGCGCCTTAATAACCGACTCGCCCGACGAGGCATCCTAATGAAACGAGCTTTACAAATCGGCTTCTACGTCTTGCTCGGCACGCTCGTAATCGCCGCATTGGCATTCAAGATTTTTCAGCCAGTACAGGTAGTGCCTCGCATCCGGCTTTCTCCCGGTTTCGCACTTATCACCCAGGATGGCGGGCGCATCACCAACGAAGACCTGCGCGGCAAATTTGTTGTTTTTAATTTTACATACACCAACTGCGAAGCGCCATGCGGTTATATGAACGACACGATCGTGGCAATTCAATCACGTCTGGATGAAATCAATCTCGGCAATATTGAATTACTTTTTGTGACGATTTCGTTTGACCCGGAAATAGATACACCGGAGAAATTAAAAACCTACGCGGACTCGCTCGGAGCTGATCCTGACCAATGGATATTTGCCACCACCGAAGATCAAATCCTGCTCAAGGCGATCATTGGCGCAGGCTTCGAGGCCTACTATAAGCAAAACGAAGACGGAACTTTTACCTTTGACCCCAAATTTGTACTCGTTGACGGCTGGGGCATCGTCCGTGGTGAATATCGTTACCAAACCCAGGTGCCCGATACCGATCGCATCTTGCGGCACATCCAGGTTTTATCGGATGAAGTGCAAAATAGCACCGGTTCCGCCAGCCTGGCCTACGAGGCGGCACATTATTTCTTATGCTACACGCCTTAGGTCTGTCGACACCAAGTTTTTTTGGTTCCAGCGTTCTGCGGTGGAATACGATGCTCAGGAGTTGTAAGCCTTGACAAAAAATCTCAGCAAGTTTTCCAAATATACCTGGGGAGTGCTGGCCTACAATTTGATTGTCATCTTGTGGGGCGCGTATGTGCGCGCAACCGGCTCCGGAGCTGGCTGCGGCAGCCATTGGCCGCTGTGCAACGGAGACGTACTTCCCCGCGCGCCACGCATAGACACGATTATCGAGTTTGCTCATCGCATCTCCAGCGGACTTGCATTTTTGCTCGTCCTGGGCATGTTCATTTGGGCGCGCCGCATTTATCAAGAAAAATCCAGTGTGCGCCTGGCAGCGAAATGGGCCATGATTCTGATGATTACAGAATCGCTGGCCGGAGCCAGTCTGGTTATCTTTCACTGGGTTGCTGGCGATACGTCGCTGGGCCGCGTAATTATGATGGGGGTACACCTGCTCAATACGCATATGCTGATCGGCGCCATAGCACTAACTGCCTGGTGGTCATCGAAAGAAGCGCGCACTACAACCCGCTGGAATAAATTCCATTGGGCGCTGGCAATTGCCATTCTGGCTACACTCATCATGAGCATGGCAGGCGCTGTCACCGCGTTGGGCGACACCCTCTTCCCCGCCGATTCGCTCGCTGAAGGCCTTCAGCAAGATTTCTCCCCGACCGCCCACTTTATCGTGCGCCTACGCGTACTGCACCCCTTCATCGCCATTGGCGTTGGCCTGTATATCACCTTTGTGGCCGGGGCCATCATTATGGAGACAGAGAAGGGCCAATTTGTTCGTAAACTGGCCATTGGCCTAATTGCCATCTACGCCGCTCAATTGCTGGCCGGACTGGTCAATCTGTTGCTCTTGGCTCCCGTATGGATGCAAATTATTCATCTCTTCCTGGCAGACCTGACCTGGCTCGCGTTAGTACTGCTCATGAATGAAAAATCAAAGAACGGAAACTAATGTCGAAAACTACTCGTCTCATTTTTATCATTGGCACCCTGGCTGGCATCGTACTCGTAGCCGCGTGGGGTCTCCCCAAACTGCGCCCACACACTTTTTATGGTACGTTGCTGCAATCGCCCGATAAAGCCCCTGACTTTACCCTCGATTCGGTTTTAGGCGAACTCAGCCTGGAAGACTTCCGAGGGCAAATTGTTATGCTCTATTTCGGCTACACTTTCTGCCCGGATGTCTGCCCCGCTACACTGGCAGAAGTCAGCGGTGCAATGGAGCTACTTGGCAAACAAGCTGAAGATGTGCAAGTCATCATGGTTTCAGTGGACCCATTGCGAGATTCTGTAGAAGAGCTGGATGAATATGTATCCCACTTCTACCCCAGTTTCCTGGGCGTCACCGGCAGCGAAGAAAAAATCGCTTCACTTGCGACACTTTATGGTGTTTTTTACGAGAAGCACGAAGGCACCGAAGCCACTGGCTATCTGATTGATCACACTGCTACGGTGATGGTGATCGACAGAGATGGTCATCTCAAGTTGATCTTCCCCTTTGGTGCGCCTGCTGCCGAAATTGCTGAAGATATTGCCTATCTGCTTAAGTGAATCGATCCTAAACAGTAAATTATGGACGACCTGACCAACCTGAGTACACCCTCCAGCGTAACCACTTATTGGTGGCGCACCATGCTTGCCAATGTAGGGGCAGCAGGCCAAACCCTGATTCAGTTATTTAAACTGCGGGTGGTTTTGCTATTGCTAATTGCTGCAGCAGGCGGCGCGGTGATAGGCGCAGCCGGTTGGCCGGGCGGGAAAGAACTGCTTATTCTGATGATCACTGGCGGTCTTTCAGCCAGCGGAGCCTCGGCGTTAAACCAGTATCTGGAACGCGAGCGTGATTCACAAATGACACGCACCCGCCAGAGGCCCTTTCCTTCCGGGCAGATCACAAATCCGAATGCTGTGTTACTCACCAGCGTGGTGATGATTGCTATGGGAGTGTTCGGAGCGGCGATTTTTAACCCGGCACTGGCCTTTTTCAATGCACTGGGCGCGGCTATCTACGTGGGAATCTATACCTTGTGGTTAAAACCTCGCAGTGTTGTCAATATTGTCATTGGCGGCGCGGCGGGCAGTTGTGCGGTGTTAAGCGGGGGTGCAGCCGCTGGCGCGTGGAACGAGCCAAGTACACTGGCATTGGCCGGATTGCTCTTTTTGTGGACACCGGTTCATTTCTGGAGCCTGGCAATGGCTTATCAGAAAGATTATGCCAATGCTGGCTTTCCGATGCTGCCGGTTCATATTTCGGGTAAACAGGCCGCGGGCTGGGTGGCGGTTCACACCTTCGGGACGGGCATTATCGCCATTGTCCTGGCAAGCCACCCCAATATGGGTTTGCTTTACTTGCTCCCCAGCTTATTAGCCACAATCCGCCTCGGGATGTTGACCTACCGGCTTTACCGCGATCCATCCCCCAAAATGGCATTTTCCTTATTCAAGTTTTCCAATATGTATTTGGGAATCCTGCTTTTATTAGCCATTATCGATCTTATCTGGTTGTAATCAAGCTACAGGAGGTGAAGAATAACCGCAATTTTTCAGCATTATCCCCCACGAAGGTCTATCACAATCGCACCTTGAAAATATGAGAAATTCACAGCGCTCTCGATTTGCAAACCCAATCTGGTTAGGCTTATTAGGAATAGCACTGGGATTGGTTCTGGCCCTAGCGGCTTACGCCATTGGCAAAGCGTTGCGCCCTCCACAAATACTGCGAGGCGCAATGCTCAATCCGTCCATCCCGGCTGTTGATTTCAACTTGCTGGCAGAAGATGACCAGAATATTACTTTGTACGAATATCGAGGACAGCCAGTTCTCCTGGCGTTTAGTTGCCAGAAATGTCCACGAAGCGCCACACTGATGAGCAAACTCGCTCAGGTGAAAAGCGGAGCGAACGGTAAAGACCATTCGATAGAAGTAATAGTGGTCAATCTTAACCCGGGGCGAGAAAGTATTCAAAGCTTTGCTGAATTCGTCCACGCTTTTGATACTGATTTTGTGGCTGTTTCTGGCAACTTGCGAGATGTGACGGATATTGCTCACAGCTATGATGTTTATTTTGGATATACTCAGAACGATTTTGTAGAGAGCAATCCGTTGATTTTTCTCATTGATGCACAAGGCTATTGGCGATCTGTGTATCCGCTAAATATGAGCGCCGTTGACATAAACAGCGATATCGAAATTATTTGGCAAGACCGGTAATTTATCCATCAAAATTCACATATATCATACAAGGAGAAGAGATATGAGTGAAAACAATCAGGAGTTCAAACCAAAAGGGACGATGGCAATACTGTTTATTTTTGTATTGACCCTAATCCTGCTTTGGGGCTCAGTTTTTCTAATTCTGCTTTCGCGAGGAATGACCGTAGGAGTGTGATCATATGACATCTAAACCTTCCATGCACATTGATCCGTATGAACGCAATTGGATCATCATCAGCATTGTGCTGTTGGTGTCATTTGCGGTAGCCATTAGCGTAGCCGGATTTGCCTTTGGCATCCAGGTTCCCAGCCCCGAGCAGCGCGTAGACCCGCGCACTGTAGCCGATTCAGGCCCGTGGGCCGATCCCGGTTTGCGCGAGCTGTCTCCCGGAAAATACGAAGCCTATATTTTGGCGCAAACCTGGTCTTTTTTGCCACGCGAAATGACCGTACCGGTTGACTCTGAGATAACTTTCTATATCACCAGCAAAGACGTACAACACGGCTTCAAACTGCAAGAAACCAATCTGAACGTCCAGGTTGTGCCGGGTCAGGTATCGAAGTTAACTATTACCTTCGATAAACCGGGCGATTATGACTATATCTGCACCGAGTATTGCGGTTCGGGGCACGCGGCCATGTTCGGCACGCTGCACGTTGAACCGTAATTGGATATCTTAGGAGGCACTATGTCTACAAATACTTATGAACTTTCCGCTGCCGAGAAAAAATTTGTCGGTTGGCATGTCTTTTTTGCCGTTGCAGCGCTTTCCGTCGGCGCCCTTTTCGGGCCGCTGCAGGCGCTGGAACATTCCGGGCTTGATCTTTACCCGTATCTGAAACCCGTCTTCAAATCGTACTATCAGGGCCTCACCCTGCACGGCGTGCTCAACGCTCTGGTATATACAACCTTCTTCATCACCGGATTTTTGACCTTGGCAGTAACCAAAGGCCTGGAACGCCCGCTGAAATACCCTAAACTGAACGCAGTCGGTTTCTGGACGATGGTTGTCGGCCTTGTCACTGCGGCAATCCCCTTGCTGCTGGATGAAGCTTCGGTACTCTACACCTTCTACCCGCCCATGAAAGCCAACTGGGCTTTCTATCTGGGCTTGACCCTGGTCGTAGTAGGAAGCTGGATTGAAGGTTGGGGCATGATGGCTACCTTCGCCGCCTGGCGCAAGGAAAATCCTGGCGTGCGCAGCCCACTTGCTGCGCTGGGTTCTGTGATCACAATGGCGATGTGGCAGATTGCTACACTCGGTGTGGCTACCGAAATCCTGACCATGCTCTTGCCCTGGTCGCTCGGCCTGATTGAAGGCACCGACCCACAGTTGGCCCGCACCTATTTCTGGTTCACCGGCCACCCATTGGTTTACTTCTGGCTGCTTCCAGCTTACCTTTCCTGGTATGCTTTCCTGCCCAAGCAGGTTGGCGGCAAGCTCTTCAGCGACTCGCTGGCGCGCTTCGCTTTCTGGCTGTTCCTGCTGCTCTCGGTGCCGTTGGGTTTCCATCACCAGTATGTAGACCCTGGCGTTCCCGCTGGCTGGAAATTCCTGCATGCCATCCTGACCTATTCGGTTTTCCTGCCCTCGATGATGACCGCCTTCACCGTGGTTGCATCCCTGGAAAAAGCTGGGCGTGCCCGTGGCGGCAAAGGTCTCTTTGGCTGGCTCCGCACCCTGCCCTGGAGCAATCCTTCGGTTAATGCCCAGTTACTCGCCGGCATCCTGTTCTTCTTCGGCGGCATCGGTGGTTTGGCGAATGCTTCGTATAACGTCAACCTGGTGCTGCACAACACCGCCTGGGTTCCAGGCCACTTCCACCTGACAGTAGCTTCAGCCGTCACCATGTCGTTCATGGGCATCAGCTACTGGCTGGTTCCCTATGTAACTGGCAAGAAATTGATGAGTGAAAAAGCTGCCAACTGGGCCAACGGGCTGTGGTTTGTTGGTATGGTGATCTTCTCGAACGCCATGCACGTTGTCGGCCTGCTCGGTGCTCCGCGTCGTACTCCGCTGGGGCTGGCTCCCTATATCCCCGAAGAGTGGAGCGGTCACCTGTTGCGCGTTGGTATCGGCGGCACGATCATGTTCTTCGGCATCTATACCTACATCATTCTGTTGGCCCGCACGGCCTGGTCGAAGAAAGCTGAAGCGGCTGATGTTGAGATTCCGTTGGCTGAATCCGAACAAGACCCGCAAGACACCCCCGAATGGCTTGACAAGTGGGTTCCCTGGCTGGTGGGCACAGTCGTACTGCTGATTGTGGCTTATGGCCCGCAGTTGATTGACCAAATCAGTAATATCTCACTCAACGCTCCTGGCGGGCGCGTTTGGTAAATAAATCTCTGTTTGAACTTTAATACGATAGAACGTGGATTTACTGAATATCTGCGTAGATCCACGTTCTATTTCCAAAACTAATGACACAAAAAAATACACCTACCACCTATGGTCGCATTGCTCAGGCATTGCACTGGATCAGCACCCTTCTGATCCTGACGCTACTATTCATGGGCCTCTACATGACCCATCAAGCGGAAGGCGCGTTACAAGCCAAACTCTACCAGTCGCACACTACTATCGGATTTATTCTTTCATTTTTGACCCTCTTGCGCGTGATCTGGATTCTCTTCGATGCGCGCCCCGCAATTCCTGTCGGAATGAGCAAAGGCCGCCAATTTATTTTTCGCGGCGTGCACGTTGTGCTCTATCTATTCTTATTCCTGTTGGCTTTTAGCGGCATCGGAATGTTGCTTCTGAGCGGCGTTACCTTGCCCCCGATTGGACTGACCCCGGATGCGATCAATCACGAACTTGTCCCGGTTGCCGTCCACGATATTGGTTCGAAATTTTACATTCTTTTCTTTCTCGCCCATATTGGCGGTGTAATTTCCTATCAACTGACGAAATCAGATGTGCTCTCACGTATGGGCATTCCCTGGTTTACCAAGAAAAACAATTAACTACTCAATTTAGGTGAGGCCGAAGAAGGTGTGTTCATTAGGCACACACCTTCTTCGGAAATTTCGTTCTCGAACTGAATGGCTACAAAAACGAAGCGAACTCAATGACTACTCAGCAAAAACCGGATCGTCAGAAAAAGAACTTCATCCAGCGGCTTTTAGCGCTTAACCCCAGCGTAGATTGGAAAACCCGGCAAAACAATCTCGTCCGGCGATTCCTCAATCTCATGGAGCGCGTCTCGCTGATCTTCGAAGCTCCCATCAGCAAGCTGGTCATCCGTCCAGAATTCAATCCTTTCTATCACACTGGCACCCTGACTGTCGCCCTGTTGGTCGTCATTCTCTTTACTGGCGTTTACCTGACCATGTTCTATCAGTTTGGCTTTGACGCATCGTATGCAGCGATTGCTAAACTCGAAGCCAATTTCTTCAATCGCTGGATGCGCGCCATACATCGTTACGCTTCCGATGCAGCCCTGATCACAGCGCTGTTGCACGGTTGGCGCACTTTCTTCCAGGATCGCTTCCGCGGCCCGCGTTGGTTGGCTTGGGTCTCGGGTGTAGTCACCACAGTTTTCATCTGGGCGATCGGCGTGACCGGCTACTGGATGCTCTGGGATGTACGCGCTCAGATCATTACCCAAACACTGGTCGATATGCTGGAAAACGCCTCAGGGGGAGTTGCTTTTCTGACCAGTTTTGTAGTCGGGGCGCAAGCCGGTTCAGGCTGGTTGTTCATGCTGTTCTTATTCGTTATTCACTTGCTCTTATCGATTTTCCTGGGTTTAGGTTTCTGGTATTTCCACATCAAACGCCTCAGCCGTCCCAAAATCATGCCGCCGCGCTATTGGACATTTGCATCCATTGGGTTGTTGATGGCAATAGCACTCATCATTCCCATTGGGCTGCTACCCCCCGCAAACCCTGCTCAACTCCCCGGCGAAATTACATTTGATCCTTTCTACTTGTTCTATTTACCTGCCGCGCTTCAAATTTCGCCGGGCATCTTTTGGGGCGGAATTTTGCTGGCTTTGATCGCCATCAACGCGACCCCCTGGCTGCTATGGCGCAAGCCCCTGCCTCCCATAAAAGTTAGCACCGAGCGCTGCACCGGCTGCACCCTGTGCGAAGCTGACTGCCCCTACACGGCTATCGCAATGAAAGACCGTCAGGGTGGGCGTCCCAAATTTATTGCGGAAATCAACCCCGCTTTGTGTGTAGCTTGTGGCATTTGCATTGGCAGTTGCCCCGAATTTGCTCTCACTCTGGGCGAAATTCCCCCCGAACCCCTATGGCAAGAAACCATCGCGCGGGCCGCGCAAAAAACCGAAAACCCGCTCAAAGTGATATTTACTTGTGAACGCCACGCACAATACAACTCCGGCTCATTGCCCCAAACATCTGCGGATGGAATGGATATTCAGGTTGTACCGTTAACCTGTGTTGGGATGCTGCACCCCAACCTGATAACACAAACCCTGGAAGCAGGCGCAGACGAGGCCCAGGTGGTGGGCTGTCCGCCCGAAGATTGCGCCAATCGTGAAGGCAATCTCTGGTTGCAGGAACGTGTATCCCGCCTAAGGCTGCCCAAACTTAAATCAGCCTTTGCCAATGCCCCAATCACAACCGATTGGCTGACCCCGAACGAATTCAAGTCGGCCCTCCAATCCAACTCACACCAAACTGCAGCCACAGCCTACGGCGCTGTATTTGAAAAGACCAAATGGAGCCATTTTATTCCCGCTGTGATTCTGATGGCTCTTGTTCTCAGCGTTCAAGTCGCATTGAGCAATATTCCCATGCCCTCTGCCCCACAGTCCGGCGCGGTAATCGAAATCATACTCAACCACACCAGCGGGCATCCGATCACAGGCATCAGTACCATCGAAGATTATGAACCAGGCTTAACGCTTCCCAGCCGTCTGGTGCTGGAAGTTGACCAGGAAGTCATTTTTGATAATGCCTATCCCCTGCGCGGGAAAAAGCCCAGTTCCATCGTTTTTGAACAAGTTGCCGTAACGCCAGGTGAACATCACTTACGCTTGAGCCTGTACGACCGCCCCGAACAGATTCAGCCTTTGGTGTTACTAGACGAAACCACAAGCTTCAAAACCAGTGAAATTCTGACCTTTGAATACAGCGATGCCTCAATTGGCGGCGACGCTGCCGCCGGAGAACGCCTCTATCTGGAAACATTGCTGGGCGTAAATTCGGGCTGCCGTATCTGCCATGCACTTGAAAAAGATGTTGTTCTGGTTGGGCCTTCCTTCTATGGCGTTGCTACACGCGCCGCGGAACGCGTTCCAGGCATGAGTGCAGAAGAATATTTACGCACATCGATCACAGATCCTGGAGCTTATGTCGTTGAAGGTTACCCGGTTGGACAAACCATGAATCTCGGCGACAACCTGACTGACCAGCAAATTGATGATCTGGTCGCATTTATGCTGACCTTCAAATAGCGCACGAAACCCTGTACAACAGTACAGGGCGCTATTTTTTGCAAAATGTTTACCCGGGCAAGAAGAAGCCCTGCTATAATATCCCCCGGCGAATAATAGTAATATTGTTCACAGAAACTTACCATTCTATATATCTAAGGAGAATCGTATGAAAAAACATTTCTTGATCGTCGCTTTTGTTTTGGCACTGGCCCTAGTATTGGCCGCTTGTGGTGGCGGTGGCGCATCTGATGATCCGGCTGCGGCTGGCGAAAAGCTCTTCGCTGAGCAAATCATTGGCGCGCAACCCGGCTGCATCACTTGCCATTCACTGGATGCCGACACGGTTATCGTTGGTCCTTCCCTGGCTGGCGTTGGCTCACGCTCCGATGCCGCCACACTCCGCGAGTCCATTTTGGACCCCAACGCGGTTCTGGTTGAGGGTTTCCCCTCCGACACCATGCCCCCCGTTTGGAGTGATGAATTGACCGACGAACAGGTTGACCAACTGGTGGCCTATCTGTTAACCCTCAAGTAAGTCATTTAATAATAAAGTTCCCGGTGCTTTTTGTACCGGGAACTTTATCGGTTCAGTCGTTTGGAAAGGCAATTTCTTCGCCAACTCCCGAATGGCCTTCAACCAATCGAGTGCCGTAAAGCTCTCTGCCAAGCGTTACCGTGTATATTGCAGTCCCCTGGGTTTTTCCGGTAACTCCCTCGATGGCACGCCACTCAACTAAAAGCTGGTTTCCTTCCAGCATACCGATACCTTCTTGTATACCGCCTACGATAATCCATTGCAAGAGATATTCATGCTCCTTTTCTCCTGCCCGGATTGTAAGATGACCACCATACTCTGTCCCTAGCGGATCAACGCCATTGACAACATAAATTCCGACAAGATCAGGAACAGCGTCGGGAGGCGCATCGGCAGTTGTTGGTACCCCCTTCTCTTTTGCACTACACCCCGCAAGGGCAACCAACATCATTGCAAGAACGAATATTAATACCTTTTTGTACATTGAACTGATCTCCAAATTAATTAATTTTCCAAGAGGCCGAGCTTCATCCATAACGGCTATGAACAGAGCCAGAAATCGGTTCTATTGTAGCATAAGCCACTGAGAGGAGCATTTTTTATGAGTGATTTCAAATACCAGGTCAAAATACCCTCTGTCGATGACTGGCGCGAATCGGTCAAGTGCCAGGCTGCCTGCCCCGTAAACACCGATGCACGCGGTTATGTGACCGCGATGGCGCGCGGTGAACTGGAATTGGGTTTTGAAATTTCCCACGACCCAAACCCGCTCTCCACAGTATGTGGGCGCGTCTGCGGCGCACCCTGTGAGGTCGCATGTCGGCGCGGCGATATTGGCCCGGATCTAAAACCCATTTCGATTCGACCCATCAAACGGGTGCTCACCGAACGCTACGGCCCCGAAGCCGGGCATCGCCTGCCAGGGCGCATCGAAGTTTCCGACGTGTTACCCGTCGAGAGCATTGAACTCAACACCGGAATCACTGTATTTTCAGCCAACATCAACAAAAAAACCAGCTCCTGCCACGATCTCCCTGGCACGGGCGCGCCGCAGCTCTATTCGCCGGTGCGCTGGTCACGCCAGGAGCTACAACGCATTGGCACGCAAGAAAACCGCAAAACCGGAAAGGTTGCAGTCATTGGCGCTGGCCCCGCGGGATTAACTGTAGCGCATGACCTGGCGCTGTTGGGGCACAAAGTCACCATTTACGAAGCTGGGCCAAAAACCGGCGGCATGATGCGGTATGGCATTCAGGTCTATCGCTTCGATATGGAAGCCATGGACCTCGAAATTCAGGCCATACTGGA
>JABGRQ010000108.1 GCA_018648225.1 Chloroflexota bacterium | reverse complement strand
TCCCGAACTTTTTTCACTTGTCTGTTTTCGGTTTTCAACTGACTGAACGAATACGCGGAATATTAATAATAACAATACAAATTTCAATATTTTCAAGTTTTACTATTGACAAATTAATATTTTTGCGTACAATATCATTTAGATTTAAGTGCCACCTAATTTTCACAAGGAGAGCACCACATGTACGCAACATTTGAAATGGCAAAAATTCGCCAGCACCAAACACTTGAAGCCGCCGCCCAAATCCCCCCTTCCCCGGCGCAGCATGATTTGTTGTCCATCTTAGGGACGCTGTTAATCCGCGTGGGACGCCGTCTGCAAGCCCGCCATCAATACGGCACAGTATTGCACGCCGGTTAGGATACAACCCCCACGCCCGGGGATACCGGTCAGCAACCCTGTTTTGCAATTCGGAACCTCCGGGCGTTTTTTTAGTGAAAGGTAAAGCCCTATGCACACTCTCCCTACCCAATGTCCCTTCTGCAGCGGCGAAGTCACAGTTACAAAAATTTACTGTCGCGAATGCGATACAACCTACGAAGGCCGTTTTTCGGCGGGTACGTTTTTTGCCCAACTTTCCAGCAAGCAACTCGAATTTGTAGAAACCTTTGTGCGCTGCGAAGGCAAAATCAATCGCATGGAGCAAGAGCTAAATCTCTCGTACCCGACCATTCGCAATCGGCTGCACGAAGTCATTCGGGCGATGGGGCACGAACCCGGCGCCCCCGAAGATGGCGCGCTTTCCGAAACTGCCCGCCGCAAAGTACTCGAAGACCTGGATGCGGGGCAAATCAGCTACGAAGACGCCATCAAATTGCTCGAAGAAGGCGAGGCCTGAGATGGTGCAAAAATCACTCGAACTCGGGCCTGCGCCCGAAATATTCGTTGAGCAAGTTGCCGGAGACCTGCACATCAAGGGCTGGAAACGCAGTGAAGCGCTGCTAAAAACGACTTGCGAAAACAAAATTGTATTTGAATTGAGCGATAAAGCCCTAAAGATTAGCTGCCCCGAAGATTGCATTCTCTACGCCCCACACGATTCTAAATTGAATATTCAGCAGGTCGGTAAACATGTACGCCTGCAAGCCCTGGAGGGCGTTACCAAAATCCACACTGTGGGCGGCGGGCTGACGCTGCGCGATGTCGGCGCAACCAACGTCGAAAACGTGGGCGCCGAATTTTCGGCCAAACGCGTGCGCGGCGATTTGCGCGTGGGCACAATTGGCGGCGGGGCGCGTGTGCGCGATATTGATGGTCAATTCGCTGCCGCCAGCATCGGCGGCAACCTGCGCCTGAGCGATGTCAGCGGCGGCGTGACTGCCGTAGCCCGGGGCAGCGCCCGCATCGAAATTTCGCCCGTGCCCTGGCAGGCCTACAACATCACTGCGGGGGGCAATCTTCGCTGCCATGCCCCCGAAGACCTGAACGCCGAAATTGCTTTCAGCAGCGGGGCGCAGAAAATTCAGCTTTCTTTCCCAAATCGCAGCGAAACCGTCCGCGAAGGGCTGTACACCGCCGAATTTGGTGAAGGCGGCACCAGCATCCAATTCAACGCCGGGGGGAAAATTGAACTCGTCGGCCTGGATTCCGATTGGGATAATGACGACTCTTTTGACATCCATCTCGAGGGCGATTTCAGCCGCATGGCCGAGAGCATCACCCGCCAGGCTACCGAACAAATCGAAGCCCAGCTTGGCTCACTCAACGAACACTTATCCGGCCTTTCAAAAACCCTCGAAGAAGCCGGTCTGCCCGCCGAGCGTTCACAAGAAATTTACCAACGCCTCGAGCAGGCCCGCCTGAAGGCATCACAGCGCGCCCAGGCAGCCGCCGAACGCGCCCAGGCCAACCTGGAGCGAAAACTAGCCGCCGCCCAACGCAAAGCGGTGCGCGAAACTCGCAAACAATCCCATAAATCGTTTTCCATTGATGTGGACGCGCTGCAATCCGCCGCCAAAACTGGCGCCGATCCGGTCAGCGACGAAGAGCGCCTGCTCATTCTCAAAATGTTGCAAGACAACAGCATCAGCGTAGACCAGGCCGAAGAGTTGCTATCAGCGTTGGAGGGCAAATAAATCATGCCACTTTCCGAAGAACGCAAACAAATCCTGGGGATGATCGATCAGGGCATTATCAACGCAGAGGAGGGATTCAATCTGCTGCAAGCGCTGAATGCCGAACCGGACGAGCATAACTCCTCCGGTGTGGATTCTGCTACCGAGGCAGAAATTCTCCCCAATGAGATTCGCGGCGAAGAAAACATGGCCCCCGACCCCGAAGAGATCGCCCGCTGGAAGCGCTGGTGGCTGATTCCGTTGTACGTTGGGGCGGGTGTTACCGCGTTCAGCGGATTGCTCATGTATTGGGCCTGGCACGCGTCGGGGTTTGGCTTCTGGTTCGCCTGCACCTGGATGCCCTTTTTAATCGGGGTGCTGTTTATGGCTATCGCCTGGAGCAGCCAAACTTCGCCCTGGTTGCATGTACGCGTCAAGCAAAAAACGGGTGAAAAACCCCAACGGATTAGTATCAGCTTTCCGCTGCCCATCCGCCTCTCCGCTTGGGGCTTACGGAACTTTGGGCATTTGATCCCCAATATAGATGCCACCGGCCTGGACGAAGTCATCCTGGCCCTGGGCGACAGCAAAACCGAAGATACCCCGCTCTTTGTCGATGTCAGCGAAGGCGACGACGGTGAGCGCGTACAGGTATTTATTGGATAGAGGAGACAACCCATGACCACAGCCGAAGAACGCATGAAAATTCTGAAAATGATACAAGAAGGCAAAATTTCTGCCGATGAGGGCGCAAAATTGCTTAAAGCGCTCAGCGCCAGCAGCGATAAACCCAAACGCAGCGATAAAACCAACCCAAGCGGAGCACGCTGGCTGCGCGTGCGCGTCACCGATATGCACAAGGGCAAAGCCAAAGTTAATGTCAATTTGCCACTCAAACTTATTGACGCCGGGTTGAATATTGCCGCCCAATTCACGCCCGATGTCGATTTTGAAGAACTGGGTACTGCAGTCAGTGAGGCGATTGCCGAAGGCATGACCGGGAAAATCGTCGATGTGGTAGACGCCGAAGATGGCGAACACATTGAAGTTTTCATAGAGTAAAAACAACTTATTCCTCCATGCCAGAAGGCGCACAAGTGTTGGCTTGTGCGCCTTCTACGTAAGGGATAAAATCAGACTTTACACTACATCGCCCTCACCCTGAGCCGAAGCTCTGAGCAAAACGAAGAGATAGCGAAGGTCAGGGTGAGGGTCGTGCGCAAAAAATACTCAACAAGGAGTGCCCCCATGCAACAACCAACGCAAAAACGCCCCACCGGGATGCTAGGCTTCAGCATTGTCTGGCTGGGACAGATTATCTCGGTGTTAGCCTCAATGATGACCAACTTCGGTATGACATTGTGGATGTATAAACAAACCGAGAGCGCCACGGCAATGGGGTTGATGCAGGTGGCATTTATCACACCGTTTCTACTACTTTCGCCCATCGCTGGGGCGATGGTGGATCGCTACAACCGCAAGCTGATGATGATGCTCAGCGATTTGGGCGCGGTACTCTCCACAGCAGGCATTTTGATTCTCTATTCTACGGGACATTTGGAATTCTGGCATCTCTATGTTGCCGCGGTTGTCAATGGCCTCGGGAATACCTTCCAATGGCCTGCCTATTCTGCGGCTATCACCACGATGGTTCCCAAAGAGCAATACGGGCGCGCCAACGGCATGATGTCCATGGTTGAAGCCGGGCCGGGCGTGTTGGCTCCCATGCTGGCTGGCGCGGTTTTGGCGCTCAGTTTGGATGGCCCCTTTGATAGCTTCGCACTGATTATGCTGATTGACCTGGTTACGTTTTTCTTTGCCATTGGGGCGCTGCTCCTGGTCTACATTCCGCAGCCCAAACAGACCACCGAAGGCGAAAAAGCCTCCGGCAGTCTCTGGCAAGAAGGATTGTACGGCTTCAAATACATCTTTGAGCGCCCCAGCCTGCTCGGTTTGCAGATCATCTTTTTCTTCGGCAATCTGTTTAGCGGCATTGGCTTTACCGTTTTTGCGCCTATGATTCTGGCGCGCACCGGACAAGACAGCCTCATCTTCGGCTCGGTGCAAACTGCCGGGGCCGTGGGTGGTATTTTAGGGGCGGTCATCATCAGCGCCTGGGGCGGATTCAAGCGCCGCGTGCATGGTGTACTTTTGGGCTGGATGATGAGCGGTATTTTATTCGCCTTGATGGGCCTGGATGCCGGGCCAACGCTGTGGATTGTTGTGATGGGCGTAGCCGCGCTCTTCTTCCCGCTCATCAACACATCCAATCAGGCCATCTGGCAAAGCAAAGTTTCCCCCGACTTGCAGGGGCGCGTTTTCTCGGCGCGGCGGTTGATTGCCTGGTTTGCACAGCCGATCTCGCCCATCATCGGCGGCACGCTGGCCGACTTCGTTATGGAACCGGCCATGCAATCTTCCAGCGGGTTAGCCGCGGTTTTTGGTCCGCTTTTCGGCACCGGCCCCGGCGCAGGCATGGGGGTGTTAATCGCGTTTGTGGGTCTGGCTGCCGCGCTGGGGGGCCTGATGGGGTATTTCATCCCTTATATCCGCAACGCCGAAGACATCCTTCCCGACCACGACGAAGGATAAAAACATAACGCCAGGGCGCGAAGACGCGGAGCCGCAAAGAAAAAACCTGGAAAATCTTTGCGACTTTGCTTCTTCGCGCCCTGGCGTTAAAAACGATATGATAGAATCCCCACGATGCAAATCTCCGATCAACTTCAGGGCATATTAGACACCCTGCCCACCAAAACCGGCTGCTATCTGATGAAAAACGAAGCCGGAAAAGTCGTCTACGTGGGCAAGGCCGTCAATCTGCGCAGCCGCGTGCGCTCGTACTTCAACAGCGGGGGGCAAGATCATCCGCGCACGCGCCAATTGGTGCATAAGATCCGCGACATCGAATGGATCGTAGTCGGCTCCGAATTGGAAGCCCTGATCCTGGAGATGAACCTGATCAAAAAGCACAAGCCCTTCTATAACGTGCGCCTGAAGGATGATAAACGCTATCCCTACATCAAACTCCATTGGGGGGAAGATTACCCTAAAGTCACCGTTACCCGCCGCGTAGTCGAAGACGGGGCGCAATACTTCGGGCCGTATACCGGCGTATGGGCGGTGCATCAAACTTTGGATGTGCTGCGGCGCATCTTCCCTTACCTCACCTGCAACCGCGAAATCACCGGCGAAGATACGCGCGCCTGCCTATACTACGACATCAAGCTCTGCGTCGGGCCGTGCATTGGGGCCATCAGCAAAGACGAATACCGCGCCATGATCGGCAGTTTGGGCGAATTTTTGCGCGGGCGCACCGACGGCATTGTCAATCGGTTGCGTGGTGATATGCAGACCGCGGCCAACGAGCTACGCTTCGAGCAAGCCGCTGCGCTACGCGACCAGATCGACGCCATCCAGCATATCGTTGCCCGGCAAAAAATTGTGCTATCATCAGATTACGAAGATACCGATGTGATCGCCCTGGCGCGCTCCGAGCGTGAAGCCTGCGTGCAGGTTTTCTTCATCCGCAACGGCAGGCTCATCGGGCGTGAGTACTTCCTCATGGAAGGCACCGACGATACCCCCGACGCCAACATAATGGGCGAATTTGTCAAACAATTCTACGACCAAAGCCCCAGCATTCCGCCCCAGGTATTGCTACCCCACGAAGTCGAAGAAACCAAAATTATCCACCAATGGCTGGAAAACCGACGTTCGGGCAAAAAAGTAAAAATCAAAATTCCCAAGCGCGGCCAAAAGCGCGAACTGGTGCAAATGGCCGCTGAGAACGCCGCCGAAACGCTCAAGGCACTCAAAACCCAATGGGAAAGCGACGAACACCGCCAAACTCAGGCGCTGGCTGAACTGCATGAAGCCCTCAATCTGCCCAAAGCGCCCGCCCGCATCGAGTGTTACGATATTTCCAACACACAAGGCACAGCCATGGTCGGCAGCATGGTCGTTTTCGAACAGGGCGTGCCCAACAAACAGCACTACCGCCGCTTCAACATCAAAAATGTGGTCGGCCCCGACGATTTCGCCAGCATGGAAGAAGTACTCATGCGCCGCTTCCGCCGCTGGCAGGCCGCCGAAGAGTTGAAGCAGGATGACAGCCCCGGAGCCAAGAAACCCGATGCGTCTTTTTCCGCTCTGCCCGATTTGTTGATTGTGGATGGTGGCAAAGGACAGTTGAGTCGTGCCGTCAAGGTGTTGGATGAATTTGGGCTGGTTGATGTGGTGCCTGTGGTGGGGTTGGCAAAACGTGAGGAAGAGTTATTTACCCCCGGAGAGCCGCGCCCTATTTTGCTCTCCCGCAAATCCGAGGGACTCTATCTCGTGCAGCGCATCCGCGACGAAGCGCACCGTTTCGCTATCACGGCTCACCGCAAGCAGCGCTCCCGCTTGGGGATCACATCCCAACTCGACACCATCCCCGGCATTGGCCCGGCACGCCGCAAAGCCTTGATGCAACACTTCGGCTCCATCAACGCCATCCGCCAGGCCTCCGAAAAAGAACTCGCTGCCGCACCCAAAATGAACGTCAACGCCGCTGCCGCCGTCAAAGCGCATTTACAGTAGCTAAAGGTGACAGGCACTTTCGTGTAGTATTTCGTGCAAAGCGAGTAAGCAAAGTGCCTGTCACCTGGAGTATCAGGATATTATGAAAACTGCATGGTATGTCGAAGACGATGGGGAAATGATCCAGGCCATTCGTTTGATGCTGCGCCTGCTGGATTATGAAACGCGCTCCTTTTTCGATTGCAAACGGGCTGCCAAAACGCTGCTGGCCGGAGAAAAACCCGATATTATCCTTTTAGATATTAACATGCCCATTGTTACCGGCATCGATTTACTCAAATATATCCGCAGCCGCGCCGATTTAGATGCGCTTCCGGTGATTATGCTCTCCTCTGAAGTCACCGATACGGTGATTAATGAGGCGGTTGGGTTGGGCGCGGATGCATACCTATTTAAACCAGTGACCATTGACGAATTAGAGGATAAAATAGCACAGGCTATACAAAGCCGTAATCAATTTATAGAAAGGAAATCAAAAAATGGCTAAAAAACAAGCAAAAAGAAGACGATCAACATCGCAAACGGTTATGCTTATTATTGGCGTTTTAATTATTCTCGCTATGATACTCCCATCCGTGCTAACTTTCATCCAGTAAATCAGGCTGCCATGAGCCAAAAAATCATCGTCTACGCAACAGCGTGGTGTCCAGACTGCCATCGAGCGAAACGCGTGCTCGACAAAGCAAACGCTGACTACGAATGGATCAACATTAGTAACGACGACAAGGCACGCGCCCAGGTTGAAAAACTCAACAATGGCAATCGCAGTGTGCCAACCATTATCTTCCCCGATGGCGATGTTCTCGTTGAACCCTCCAACACAGTTTTAAATCAGAAACTCGAAACGCTAGCCTGAGGCAATCGGCGTGGTGCGTTTCAGTCTCAGATAAGGCCTCGAACTGGAGTTTTTGCGCTTCCCGTTGTATACTCGTAGCACAACACTACTCGTACCGCAAGGCTTTAACAGCATACCCATTGAGGAGAGAGCAACATGAAAGTTTCTGTTCTGCAAGAGAATCTCACCCATGGTTTGAATATCGTATCGCGTGCAGTTTCCCCGCGCAGCACACTGCCAGTGCTGGGCAATATTCTGGTCGCCACCGATGAAGGGCGTTTACGCCTTTCGGCAACCAACCTGGAACTGGGCATCACCTGCTGGATTGGCGCCAAGATTGAGGAAGAAGGCTCCACCACAGTACCGGCGCGCACGTTTACCGATTTAATCAATACCTTGCCCTCTAGTCAAGTCAGCATGAACCTCGATATTCGCTCACAAACGATGAATGTGCGCTGCGGCTCATCCACCACGGATATGAAGTGTATCGATGCGCAAGAATTCCCCCCCATGCCCACCCCCGACATGCGGGACGGCATCCAACTCAATGTGGCCGATCTCAAAGAGATGATTCAGCAGGTGGTCTTTGCGGCTTCGAATGATGAAGCCCGCCCTATTCTCACCGGGGTATTGCTGAATGTGGAGGGCGACAAGATGACCTTTGCCTCCGCGGATGGCTTCCGATTATCGGTACGCTCGGCGGAACTTTCCTCCCCGGTGGGGCAACCCATCAAAGCGGTGATTCCCGCTCGGGCGTTGAGCGAATTAGCCAGGATCAGCTCCGATGGCAGTGAAACCGTCACAATGATGCTGCCACCCCAGAGCGGGCGCGTGATTTTCCGCACAAAAAATGTTGAGCTGGCTTCCCAACTCATCGAGGGGAATTTCCCCGATTACGAGCAAATCATCCCCCGCGGCCACCAAACCCGTACCGTACTTTCAACCGATGCATTCTTGAAAGCCTGCAAACAAGCCGAGATTTTCGCCCGCGAAGGCACGCTGATTGCGCGGGTGAGCATCACCCCAGGGGGCGAACTGCAACCCGGCACGGTGGAAATTTCCGGCCAATCGGAGGAAACCGGCTCCAGCCAGGCGGTGGTGGATGCTTCAATTGAGGGGCCGCCAGTGCTGATTGCCTTCAATGTGCGTTTCTTGCGCGAGGCGCTGGAGGTGATGAAAACGCCAACGGTTGCGCTTGAAACTACCGCCGACACCAGCCCAGGCATGTTGCGCCCGGTAAGTAATCGGGATTTTTTGCACGTCATTATGCCCATGCACCTGGGGAATTAATTTCACCTGTGTTTCGTTTTCATCCAAAGCCATTGCGGCTTCGGGCCTTATAGGGCTTTCGCCGCGTCGTGGAAAATTTTCGAAAAATAGGGGTGTGCGGGTTACTTGGTAACCCGCACACCCCTATTTTTCGAGTTTTCCGCTTGCAGTTGCGATTTTAGGAAAACATGACATTACCCAGCCCATCCACCGACCGATCTTTACGCATTCACTTGGCCTTGGCGCAATACCCAATTTTGCGCACGCGGATTCGCGCCCGTATGCGTCGCGAGCTTTTTGAACGCGGAATTATCTCGCCCAAAAATTTCGAGGCCGAAGTACGCGAAAAAGCGATTCAATCGCAGGCGCGCGAGGGGTTGCACGATCCGCTCTGGGAAGAAACTGAGGAGATTTGGGAAACGCGCATGTCGCGCATCCGCACGCATCTCACCGATTTTTATTTTGCCTACAACTTGCGTTACGAAGATTTCGAACGCATTGTCAAAGATGTTGTCGCCGAACGCGGCTCACGCCCAGATGAGATTGAAGTGTCCTTCAATCCGGAACTGGCGCCCCAGGAAATGCTCTTTGAGCACGCGCTGGCCCTTGAGCGCTTGCCTGCTGAAGAAAAAGCCCATTATCAACACCGTTACAACGAGTTGATCGTTGTACTCATCCGCCGCATGATCAGCGATCAACTGGCTTATATCAATATTGCCAAAGCCTGGTTTACAGCCAGCGATTTGATGGAAATTCGAAGGCGCAAAATTGGGCTGGGAAAAATTGGCGGAAAGGCAGCGGGGATGCTGCTGGCCGCGCGCATTCTTAGCGAAGTTGCTGAAGATGATATTCGCGATTCGCTGTGCATTCCAGAGTCGTTTTTCATCGGCTCCGATGTAATGTATGCCTTTATGACATACAATAATTTGCTGCACTGGAATGATCAAAAATACAAATCTGAAGCGCAAATTCACGCTGACTACCCCACAATTCAAGCCGAATATACGCAAGGCGAATTCCCGGATGATATTCTCGAAAAATTGCGCACCTTGCTCGACGAAGTCGGGGACAAACCGCTAATTGTGCGCTCATCCAGTTTGCTGGAAGATAATTTTGGCACCTCTTTTGCCGGAAAGTACGATAGCGTATTTTGCCCTAATCAGGGTTCAGTCAAACAAAATCTGCGCGATCTTACGCAAGCGATTATTCATGTTTTCGCCAGCGGCCTGAACCCCGATGCGCTGCTCTACCGCCGCAGCATGGGCCTGCAAGATTATGACGAACGGTTGGCAATTTTGATTCAGGTTGTAGAGGGGGAGCAATATGGCGATTACTACTTCCCGCACGCGGCCGGGGTTGGTTTCAGCCGCAATCTTTATCGCTGGTCGCCTCAAATTCGCAGCGAAGATGGCTTTTTACGCCTGGTCTGGGGAATGGGCACGCGGGCAGTAGATCGCGTGGGCACCGATTATCCTCGTCTGGTGGCGCTCAGCCATCCCCATCTGCGCCCAGAATCAGCCCCCAAGCTGATTCGCCAATACTCGCAGCACGCTGTCGATGTGATCAATCTGAAAGAAAATCGTTTTGAAAGCCTGCCAATCGAAAATGTGCTCGACCGGCGTTACCCGCTGCTACGCTATATCGGCGAACTTGATCAGGGTGGCTATCTTATGCCCATCCGCTCATTGCTCTCAGATGAAGATGTCCAAAATGTTGTGCTGACTTTTGATACATTGATTCAACGTACCCAATTTGCCGACCGGATGAAACGCATTCTCACGATGCTGGAACATTACTATAAAACCCCTGTAGATATGGAATTTACTATCCGCCTAAAAGAACTACAAAACCTGACACCGGAATTGACCATTTCGATTTTGCAATGCCGTCCACAAAGCCACGCTGAAGATGAAGAGGCGCATATCCCCGAACACCTGGCTGAAGATACAATTATCTTCTCAACCAGCCGCATGGTGCCGCAAGGGAAAGTGAAAAATATTCGCTATGTTTTATATGTATCTCCCGAGGGCTATTTCGCACTGCCCACCTCGGCGGCGCGCGCCGAATTAGGGCGCACTATCGGGCGCCTCAACACTGCACTGGCAAACGACACCTTCATTTGCATTGGCCCTGGGCGCTGGGGTACACGCAACCCCGATCTGGGTGTCAATATCCGCTACTCAGAAATTTATAATACCGACTCGCTGATTGAGCTTTCCGGAGCCGGAATTGGGCCTGCCCCGGAACCATCCTTCGGGACACACTTCTTCCAAGATTTGGTGGAAGCGCGCATATACCCGCTGGCAATTTATCTGGATGATGAAGATGTCATCTTTAATCGCGATTTCTTTTACAACACCCCCAACCGTCTGATCGAATTTGCCCTTGATGAGGTTCATCTGCAAAATAGTTTGCGCCTGATCGAGGTTTCAAGCTATCGGCCCGGCCACCACCTTGAATTAATCATGGATAATCCAGTTGGGCGGGCGGTAGCATTCCTTGCTGCGGACTAAAAAATGAAAAAATTTATTGCTGTTGCTGGAAATATTGGCGTTGGAAAATCAACTCTAGTAAATATGCTCGCCAAACACCTGAATTGGCAGCCGTTCTACGAACCGGAAGCTGAAAATCCCTACCTGCCAGATTTTTACCGGGATATGAAAACCTGGGCCTTCCATTCACAACTTTTCTTTCTCACCCACCGGCTGCGCATTCATCGTCGCCTGATCGATCAACCCCATTCGGTGATTCAGGATCGCAGCGTGTATGAAGATGCCGAGGTCTTCGCCCGCAACCTCCACCTGCAAGGCCAGATGGGCGAGCGCGATTACACAACCTATTGGGAGTTGTATCAGGTTTTGAGTGAATTCTTACCCCCGCCCGACCTGGTGGTCTACCTGCGCGCCTCCGAAACTACGCTGCTGCGCCGCATCCATCGCCGCGGCCGCGACTACGAGCGAGAAATCAGCCAGGATTATTTGCACCAACTCAACCAGTTATACGAATCCTGGGTCAACAACTTCAGTTTATGCCCGGTACTCACCGTCCCCGCCGATGACATGGATTTTGTCGAACACCCCGGCCATTTGGCGCTAATCGTCCAAAAGGTGCAACAAAAACTCACCGGAAAAGATGTGGTCGTTTTTGACCCTGAAGAAGTCGCCAACGGGCGCAATTATATTGTCAAAAAAAGATAAGTCGAAGCAATATTGCTTCGACTTATCTTTTTTCGACCAATTCCCCTCCCCCGATACGGGGGAGGGGACAAGGGTGGGGGCTATTCTTTGCTGCGCAAATGGGGGAATAGCAGCACCTCGCGTATGCTATGCTGATCCGTCAGAAGCATCACCAGGCGATCCACACCTAAACCAAAACCGCCGTTCGGGGGCATCCCGTAGCGCATGGCACGCAGATAATCCTCATCAATGGGATGGTGTTCTTCGTCATCGGCATCATAATCCCGCCCCATTTCAACAAAACGCGCCTCTTGATCGAGCGGATCATTCAATTCGGTGAAAGCGTTGCACAACTCCATACCGCCGATAAAACCCTCAAACCGCTCCACCGTCAGCGGATCGCCGGGGATGGATTTTGCCAGCGGAGAAATGTCGCGCGGATAATTATAGAGGAACGTCGGCTGGATAAAGGTTGGCTCCAGATAGGTGCTGCCCAGTAGATCGATGAGTTTGCCGCGCGTGGCTCCGGGTGGGGAATCGATGCCCTGGGCTTTCATCGCTGCGGCGAGACTCTCGCTCGTGAGGTGATTCTGAATATCAATGCCGATTTTGTCGAGAAGGCCCTGGCGCAATTCCACGCGCTGCCAGGGCGGATCAAGATTGATCGCTTGCCCCTTGAATACAAATGTACCCTTACCAAAGACTCGATTGGCCACAAATGCCAGCATTTGCTCGGTGAGCGCCATTACCTGTTCGTAATCGGCATAGGCCCAATAAAATTCTAGTTGGGTAAATTCTGGATTGTGTTTGAAAGACACGCCCTCATTACGAAAATCGCGCCCAATTTCATAGACCTTTTCGAAGCCGCCAACCAACAAACGTTTCAGATATAACTCGAATGAAATTCGCAAATATAAATCTTGCTTGAGTTGGTTATGATGAGTCACAAAAGGCTGCGCCGCCGCCCCGCCATAGATGGGCTGCAAGATGGGCGTTTCCACTTCGAGAAAACCCTCGTTATCCATAAAATCGCGCAAGGCACGCAGAATCGCTGAACGTTTACGGAAAACGGCGCGCACCTCAGCGTTGATGGCTAAATCGGCATAACGTTGGCGAAAACGCGTTTCGGGATCGTTGAGCGTGGCATGTTGCACAACTTCGCCATCCACAACTTCATCTTTTGCGGCTGGCAGCGGCGTGACTGCCTTTGCCAACATGCGGAAAGCCTCAACCCGTACTGTGGCTTCGCCGGTGCGCGTACGAAACATTAATCCAGTGGCCTGTACAAAATCGCCCAGATCAAAGTTGCGGCTGAAAAATTGCAGCGCTTCTTCGCCAACATCATTCAGGCGCAAGAAAAGTTGCACGCGTCCTGTACCGTCTTCGATATGTGCAAAAGTAATCTTACCCATCGGGCGCATTGAACGCAATCGTCCGGTTAATGTGACGATCACCGAGTCTGCGTTCTCATCCCCTTCAACCGTCTCGAAAGCCTCGATGGCAGCCTGCGCAGTATGCGTGCGCTCTGCCCGTGAAGGGAAAGGCTCTACACCTTCGGCACGCAGCGCATGAATTTTTTCAATACGAATTTGCTCTAAATTGGATAACTCAGCCGCCATGTTGTACTCCTTAGTCTGTGGGAATATCTCGGAAGTCGCTATCCCATATGGTTGGAAAATCACGAATTTTTTCGAATGGCTCAAATGGCACGAATATAATGACGGGGTTCAGATTTCACAGAAAAACACTCGTGTTATTTGAGTTACTCGTTATCATTCGTGATAAAAAACTACACTTTTGTAGTATCAAAATACTATAAAAAAGCCCCGCACCAACAAATTGGCGCGGGGCAAATTTTATCACGCCTTAACTTTTATTCGACCTTCAATACCGATACCGTAAATGAACCATTGGGTGCGTTTACAGTCACCAGATCGCCTTTTTTATGTGTTAGCAATGCTTTCCCCAAGGGAGATTCATTCGAAATCAATCCGTTGCGCGGGTCGGCTTCAACAGCCCCAACGATAGTATAGGCTTCAGGCTCCATACCGTCTTCCTTAATTGTCACTTTGGTGCCAATTTGCACAAACCCGTTTTTGTCTTCGTCTGAGATTAACTTGGCGTTTGCAAGAATCAACTCAAGTTCGCGAATGCGCCCTTCAACAAAAGATTGCTCATTGCGTGCGGCATCGCATTCGGCATCCGCATCGACGCCTGCATCGCCATCTTCAAGTGCCTCGCGCAAACGCTCGGCAACTTCTTTTCGCCGAGTTGTGCGCAAGTATTCAAGCTCTTCTTGCAGTTTTTCATAACCTTCTTGGGTCAAATAGGTTGGTGGCATCATTCGTCCTTGCACCTTTATGCTCATGTAACTGCTCAATATAGGTCAATCCCAAAAGGAGTCATTTGAGTGGTTACAACTTCTGGTTGTTGCAAAAATTCTTAGGGCCTGCACAACTATAATGGTCTGCGCCCCATCCTGTAACAAAAAACCTCTTACTGAGCGTAATCGTTCGGATGAGTGAAGATTATTATCAGCAAGAAGCGCCATGAACAAAAAAATGACGCATAACTTTCTGCGCCGCGGGCAGAATTCTAGCACAAGTTTTTATGCATGACAAGGGCAAAAACAGAACATTCATTCTAGCACCAAAGGGTCACGCCTGCTTGCCTTTCAACGTAAAATTGGATCGCGGCGTACATTTCATCACGACTGGCCCAAAAGGTGCTAATTTGAGATTGATGTGCCGCCACTGCAGATTGCCATTTTGCCAGTGCAGCCTTCGAGATAGGATATTGCCGGGGAGTCAGATCACCTACATCCCAGGCAGGGACATCCAGCACGTAGGGGTAGTCGGCGTAATACCCCAGGGGGCAGCCCAATCGCTCAGCCGCGGCCCGCGTCAGGCGATGATCCACATGCCCACCCAACCCCCAGGGAATGATGATTTTGGCATCGACGGGCAGGGTAGCCTTCATGGTTTGAGCCAACTGATCCACCAGCACGGCTTCATCTGGGTGAACTTCGCCAAAAATGGCTTCTTCGGTAGCATAAAGCGGTTCACCGGTGCGCAGCGAGCGGCGATAAATGCAATCGGGCAGCGAAAAATGACGGTATGCTACTTCCAGCACACGACATGATTCAATATCTTCGGCCCGACGCACAGCTGTGGCCTCGCGCCCCACACCCCAACGCCGATGCAGAGCGCGGGCAAAGGGCGAGAGTGGGCCTGAGGGCGCATCACCCGCGCAGATCGTCCACACACTGATGCGTTCACCAGCCAGACTTTGCCGCCACAGCAGCCCACCGAGCGAGAGGGCAATATCATCGAGATGCGGGGAGAGGTAAATCCAAGTCATTGGTGAGATTATATATCAGGACTTACGCACTTTCGCAAAAGAAAACCCAAAAATAGGGGTGTGTGGGGTGCTTTGCACCCCACACACCCCTATTTTTGGTATATTTCTCATCGTTTTGCGTAGTCCTATATATGAATTTTGTATGATTCCACTGCAAAATCACATCTATTCTTGACAGAAATAGTCTTATTATTTATGATATATATAAATTAAATTATTGAGTTTCAAATTAACTCTTAACCCTATCCACCCCCTTAGGAGGCTACGATGTTCCACAAAATTTTTCAAACCCTGGATACGAAACTCGGCTTTGAAGAAGCCAAAGCGCACTGCGACGTTCCCTGTGGCATCTACGACCCGATTGTTGCCCAAATCAGCGCCCTGACTGTTGTGCGTATGATGGATTTGATGGCCGGTCTGGAAAGCGAAGGCGTTGCCCGCGACAACAGCATGTCTCGCTATATTGCCGTGAAAGAAGAGCACGCCGAGAATGCCAAGCACGAAGTTCGCATTATCTGGGGTGATTATATTAAAGATCACCACGTTGAAGCACACCCCGAACTGACCGGCGTGGTTCACAAAGTTATGCAGCTTGGTTCCAAGGTGCGCCAGACTGCCGACCGCGAGGCGGGCGTGGCCTTTGTTGAGGCTGTCAATCAGTTTGCCGAGATTTTCTGGGCGACCAAGAACGTAAAGACCAAGAAAGCCAAAGCTCCCTACGCTCCGGCGTTGGAGATGGTTTATCCCGAACTCTAGAAAAAAAGAGCCGAAAAATAAAGCTGTCAGCATGGGTCACGCTGACAGCTTTATTTTTCGGCATTGTTCATGCTCAAAATTATTAAAGTCACCGGTGAGAGTTTATCGCCCAGATATCAGACGGGGGATTATGTGCTACTGGCAACCAATGTCCGCGTCCGGCGTTTGCGTTCTGGCGATGTGATTGTCTTTCGGCATGAAATCTACGGGCGGATGATAAAGCGCGTGGAACATATCTCACCTGATGGCGCACAAATCTTCGTCACCGGCACGCACCCTCACAGTATCGATAGCGCCACCTTCGGCCCCATTTCCCCGACAAATCTAATCGGCAAAGCCATCTGGCATATCCGCAAGCCACGCTGATCGTTTATAATCGGCGCTATGGAATCGCGCCCCCCCATCTCCCCAAAACTCGCCATCCCCTTTGGAATCCTGGCCGTTTCAACATCTTCCATATTTATTCGTTACGCGCAGGCCGATATGGCCTCAATCGTCATCGCTGCCGGGCGTTTGAGCATTGCCGGGGCTATTTTGGCTGTTCTGGTTGCATGGCGTCATCGCGCCGAAATCCGTGCCCTCACGCTGCGCGAATTACTGCTGGCGTTGCTTTCGGGCTTCTTCTTGTCGCTGCACTTTGCCACCTGGATTACCTCCCTCGAATACACTAGTGTTGCCAGTTCAGTGGTGCTGGTGAGCACCGCGCCGCTGTGGGTAGCCCTTCTGGCCCCGCTAACGATCAAAGAGCCAGTCAGGCGGGTTGTCGTATTGGGTATGGGATTGGCGCTGCTCGGCGGGACGATCGTAGGGTTGAGTGATTCATGCACCCTGGGGGGAGGCAGCCTGCAATGTCCGCCGTTCTCAGATTTTGTGGCGGGGGAGGCCTTCACGGGGGATTTACTCGCCCTGGCAGGCGCATTGGCCGGAGCCGGGTATTTGCTCATCGGGCGTAGATTGCGCGAAGGAATTTCACTTGTCCCATATATTTTTCTGGTATACGGAGTAGCGGCGATTTTTCTATTGGGGTATATGCTGATCGCCGGTGAAACATTGGCCGGGCATCCACCGCGGGCTTATTTGTGGTTATTGCTGTTGGCGCTGGTGCCGCAACTCCTGGGTCATTCAACCTTTAACTGGGCCTTGCGCTATCTATCGGCGGCTTTTGTTTCGATCACTTTATTGGGCGAACCCATCGGATCGGCGGTATTGGCTTATTTTCTCTTGGGGGAGACGCCATCCTTGATGATGGGTTTTGGTGCTATACTTATTCTGGCTGGCATCTGGGTTGCTGGTAGTCGCTAATTAAAAACCCGTAGGGTCTGTTTTTGTATGGCACGCTCATCTTCCTCATCAGCGAATAAAAAAACTCCGTCATCCCCACAATCTCAATTCTCAAACCGGGTTGTGGGCCTATGGCTGCGCTTCGAGCGCTTCGTCGGGGATATCGCCGGAGTATTGGTCATCGCCATTGCCCTGATGACATTATTGGGCATTCTCACCCCTGAGTTAGCCAGCGGCAAACTGCTCACCGCGTGGGTTAGTTTTATTAAACGGTGGCTAGGCTGGGGCAGCATTTTTGTGGTGCTTTCTACTGGTGCGCTTGGGCTGTTCCTGCTGCGCCGCCGGGCGGAGGATATGCCCGCGATCCGTTGGGGGCGCATTTTTGCCCTGGAGGGCGCGGCTTTCTCGTTTATGGCATTGCTGACGCTGATCCGGGATGATAATCTCACCGCCAATACGCTGGAACGCGCCGAACTTGGCCTGGACGGCGGATTGGTGGGCTGGGGTCTGGCAGAGTTGTTGAAGTCATTTATGCCCTATTTGTTGGCTTTGGGGGTCACGCTGATTGCCTTCCTGATTTTCGTCACGATGGGGTTAAATCTGGTGGGGTGGCTGACGGGCTGGCTGGAACGCGCCCTTTCGGCGGAATCTACCCCGAGAATTGCAGGACCACGCGCCTCTGCCGTCAGCGTGGCGCCTGCCGATCTTGGTAATTCACAACGAGCCGCGGCACAGGCATCCAAGAAAAAACCTCAACGGGTCGCGCCCGAATTCCGCAAGAGTTTTAAAGTTGAACCCACGCAAGATGAATTGCCTATCGAGCCACTGACGCGTGCCGAAGATTTGCCCAGTCTGGAGATGCTCTCTGCCGAAAAAGGGCATCGCCCCAGCGAGCGACATATCAACCAGCGCGCCGGGCTGATCGAGCAAACGCTGGCTGAGTTTGGCATCCCGGCCAAGGTGGTCGGTTTTCAGGTGGGGCCAACGGTAACGCAATTTGCCGTAGAACCGGGCTATATTGAGAAACCGGGCGCGACCGCCGATGAAATTGCGCATATGCGCAAAGTGCGCGTTTCGCAGGTTTCGGGGCTATCACGCGATCTGGCGCTGGCGTTATCGGCGTCGCGGCTGCGTATTCAGGCTCCGGTGCCGGGCCGAGCGTATATTGGTATCGAAGTGCCCAATTCGCAATCGAGCGTAGTGCGCTTGCGGGCGGTTCTGGAGTCGGCGGCTTTTCACAAGACCAAGTCGCCGCTGGCAATTGCACTGGGGCGCGATGTCTCGGGCGAGGCTGTAGTGGCCGATTTATCAACCATGCCACACCTGTTAATCGCCGGAACAACCGGTTCGGGCAAATCGGTGAGTATCGCGGCGATCACAACGTGTCTGGTGATGAATAATACCCCGCGCGATTTGCGCCTGGTGATGATTGATCCCAAAATGGTGGAATTGATTCGTTTCAACGGATTGCCGCACTTGTATGGCAAAGTGGAAACCGACCTGGAGCGAATTCTAGGGGTATTACGTTGGGTGGTCAGCGAGATGGATCGGCGTTATATATTGCTCGAAGAATCACGCTCGCGCAATATCGATACCTTCAACCGCAAGATGGCGCGCCGCAAAGATGGCGAAACCCTGCCGCGCATTGTGGTGCTGATTGACGAATTGGCCGATTTGATGATGTCGGCTCCTGAACAAACCGAGCACAATCTGGTACGTCTGGCGCAGATGGCGCGCGCCACGGGTATTCACTTGGTAGTCGCAACACAGCGCCCCAGCACCGATGTGGTCACCGGGTTGATTAAGGCCAACTTCCCGGCGCGTATGTCTTTTTCAGTAGCATCTTCAATTGACTCGCGCGTGATTTTGGATACCACCGGGGCCGAGCATCTACTGGGCAGCGGCGACATGCTCTTTTTACCGCCAGAAGCGGGCAGCCCCATTCGCGTCCAGGGCGTGTGGATCACTGACCATGAATTGGAAAAAGTTGTTGATTTCTGGCAGAAATCCAGCCAGATCAAAGCCGAAGATACGCCCCCCTGGGATGCCATGCTCGAAAAAGAAGCCGTACTTTCGGATCGCGATGGGCTGATCGAAGAAGCGATCAAACTGGTACAGCAAACGCAACGCGCCAGCATCTCCATGCTCCAGCGGCAGTTGCGCATCGGCTACCCGCGGGCGGCACGCCTGATTGACGAATTGGAAGACCTGGGGGTGGTTGGCGAGTCTCAAGGCGGCGGCAAGGAACGCGATGTGCTGATTAACGAAGCTGATAGCTGGATGGATTATCTGCAATAACCTTGCTTGACAGCCCATCTCCACTGCGATAGCATTCATGCTTGGTACAAATTGCGCCAAATTTCAGAGATTTTGTACTGGGCAGCATACACATTGCTCAAAGCGTCAAATATCCATGAGGACGCCGGGAAACCAAGCAAATAAAATCCTGGTAGGGTATTCCTGGTTTCCTCATAAAACAGGAACGTATCGTGACACAACTAGCTGAAAACCAAGAAATACCCCAAACCTTTACCGATATGATGAGAAAACTCTTCAAGGGTTTTTTCGACCCCATCGGCAAATTTCTCAATCAGATGGGCCTGACACCAAATACAATGACCCTGATCGGTCTGGCGGGGAACACGGTCGGCGCCGTCTTTCTAGCGCGCGGCGATATGTTGACCGGAGGGTTGATTATTCTGGTCATGGCGCCTATTGATGCGCTGGATGGCACCATGGCGCGCCTGCGCGGCGAGCCATCCACATTTGGAGCTTTTGTCGACTCGGTCACCGACCGCTATGCAGAGTTGATTACATTTTTAGGGTTGCTGTATCACTTCCATCAGAGTGAATATTGGTTTGCCAGCCTGTTGGTGTATCTGGCCGCGGCCGGATCCATGCTGGTTTCATATGTGCGCGCCCGCGCCGAAGCGCTGGATTACGATGCCAAGGTTGGCATTCTCACCCGCATGGAACGTTATTTTGTGCTGGTGCCCGCGCTGATTTTTAATATCCCTGTTATCGGCATTGGCATTATCGCCTTGCTGGCAAATATCACCGCGCTGCAGCGCATTCTCTATGTGCGCAAGCAAGCGCATATTGAGATGAAGAAATAATTATGCCCAACAGTTTCAGCATTGGCCCACTTGACGTACATTTCTATGGCATCATCATTATGCTCGGCACAGTAGCCGGAACCTTTCTGGCTGCTTATCGCGCCAAGCAACGTAAACAAGACCCTGAATTCGTTTGGGATAGTCTGGTTTGGGTCCTCATTGGCGGGGTAATTGGGGCGCGGTTGTGGCATATTTTCACACCGCCGCCCTCCATGGTCGCGCTGGGCATCACCACGAATTACTATCTAACCCATCCCCTGGATGCGCTGGCGATTTGGCGCGGCGGTCTCGGAATTCCTGGCGCGGTCATCGGCGGCGGGCTGGCTTTGTATTTTTACTGCCGCAAACAAAAAAACAGCTTCTTACTCTGGGCCGATATCGTTGCCCCCTCCCTGGCATTGGCGCAGGCCATCGGGCGTTGGGGCAACTTCATCAATCAGGAGCTTTACGGCGGACCAACCGAACTCCCCTGGGGAATTTTTATTGAACCGGCGTACCGCGTGGCCGGTTTCACACAGTTCACACATTTCCACCCCACATTTCTCTACGAATCGCTATGGAGTTTCGCCAATATGGCCTTGCTGCTCTGGCTGGGGCGTAAATTTGCCAAATCGCTGCATAATGGCGATATTTTCCTGGTCTATTTGATTGTTTATCCGGTGGGTCGTTTCTTGCTGGAATTTGTGCGCCTCGATTCGTCGCAGCTTGGGGGTATTAACGCCAATCAGGCCTTTATGGCCGTAGTCGCGCTGGCGGCAGGCGCGGCGTTGTTTTGGCGACACCGCAAAAAATAGCAAGCAAAAAAACTAACGCAAGGGCGCAATGAACAAAGCCGCAAAGGTTTTTATAATTTCTTTGCGATTTTGCGCTAACCAAGAGATGAAGCAATGATTATTGTTGAAAACCTCCGCAAAGATTTCGAAGATTTTACGGCTGTCGATAAAATCAGCTTCAGGGTAAAAGCCGGTGAAGTGTTGGCGTTGCTCGGCCCCAATGGAGCCGGGAAGACGACCACCGTGCGCATGTTGACATCGATTCTCAAGCCCAGTGAGGGACGCGCCAGCGTGGCTGGACACGATGTGGTGAGCAGCCCCGCGGGGGTACGCGCCTCGGTGGGAGTCCTGACCGAAAACCACGGCCTATATGCGCGCATGCCCGCCATCGAATACCTGCATTTTTTTGGCGAACTTTACGGCATGACGCCTGACGAACGCACGCAACGAATTACCGCATTACTGGCCCAGTTCGGCCTGGCGAACGCCCGCCAACACCGCATTGGCGAATACTCCAAGGGGATGCGCCAAAAACTGGCCCTGGTACGCGCCCTGCTGCATAATCCGCCCGTGCTGCTGCTCGATGAACCTACTTCGGCAATGGATCCGGAGAGCGCTCGGCTGGTGCGCGATGCCATCCAGGAACTGCGCTCGGCGGAGCGGGCGATCATCATTTGCACGCATAATTTGGCCGAGGCTGAAGAGCTTGCCGATCAGATCGCCATCATTCGCCGGGGGAAGATCATTACCCGGGGCACGCCGCTCGCTTTGAAGCAGCAACTCCTGGGGGCCGGGGAATTCGTTCTTCAACTGGCAGCCCACCTCAATGGCGATCCGGCGAATATCCCGCCCGGGGTGCAGATCAGCGCCCGGGGCGCCACCTGGCTGCGTTACCGCACCATGCAACCCGAAAAAGACAATCCGCAAATGCTGAAGGCTTTGCTCGAAGCGAATATCCCCGTGATTGCGTTGCAAGAAGTGCCGCGTAGTCTGGAGCAAGTCTACCTGCAAGCCGTGAGCGCGCCCGCGGGCGAGGAGGCACCCCATGTTGCGTAACCTGCGCCCGGCGCTGATTATTACCCGTCGTGAAATCCGTGACCAGTTTCGAGATTGGCGTATTTTGCTGCCAATTTTGGCGTTGACGTTATTCTTCCCCGGCCTGATGAATTTTGCCGCCAGCGAAGCCGTCAGCTTTGTAGAACGTTATGGCGCGCCAATAATTGGCGACCGGCTGATCCCGTTTTTGCTGATGGTTGTGGGGTTCTTCCCGATTTCGGTGTCGCTGGTGATCGCCCTGGAGAGTTTTGTGGGCGAAAAAGAGCGCCGCAGTATCGAGCCGCTGCTCTCCAGCCCGCTGACCGATCTGCAGCTATATCTCGGCAAGCTTTTGGCGGTGATGCTGCCGCCGCTGCTGGCAAGCTACCTGGGGATTGCAGTCTACCTCAACGGGGTTTACCAACAAGTAGGTTGGTCGCCCGACCCGGTTTTGTTGGTGCAGGTTGTCGCCCTGACAACAGTGCAATCGCTATTGATGGTCAGCGGGGCAGTGGTGATTTCATCGCAAGCAACTTCGGCACGCGCGGCTAATTTGCTGGCTTCGTTTATCATCGTGCCAGTGGCAATGTTATTGATCGGGGAAAGCATGATTATGTTCTGGGCGCGCTACCATATTTTGTGGTGGGCGATCTTCGGACAAATTCTGATTTCCGGGCTGCTGATCCGTATGGGAATTGCCTATTTCAACCGCGAAGAATTACTGGGGCGCGAGTTGGATGTACTCAACTTTAAATGGGGTTGGCAGGTTTTTTGGAAGTCTTTTCGGGGTGAAGCAAATTCGCCCTGGGCGTGGCTGCGGCGCGAGATTCCGAACACATTCAAAAATTTGCGGCTGGCATTGGTCTTCGTGTTGGCTGCCTTTATTGCCGCGGGTTGGATTGGCGCGCAACAGGCACAGATTTTCGTACTACCTGCCAACCTGATGAGTATTAGCAATATTCAGGATGGATTTGTGCAAGGCGTGGAGGGTTTTGAATCGCTGCGATTTTTCTCTATAGAAAGCATCCCCCTGATTGCGATGCACAATTTGCGGGTGATTGCGCTGGCTACCGTGCTGGGTATTTTTTCCTTTGGCGTGATGGGCCTGATCGTGCTGATGCTGCCCTTTATCATTATTGGCTATTTCACAGTCACCGTAGCGCGGGTGGGTATTTCGCCAGCCGTTTTTCTGGGGGCATTTATTTTGCCGCACGGCATCCTTGAAATTCCGGCCATCGCGATTGCCGGAGCCGCTATTCTGCGCCTGGGGGCTACGCTCTCAACCCCGGCGGAGGGAAAAACAATCGGCGAAGCGCTATTGCACTCGCTGGCCGAGTGGGTTAAGACCATACTGGTTTTGGTGCTGCCGCTGCTCATCGGGGCCGCTGCGCTGGAAGTTTTTATCACCCCTGCGGTGGTGCTGAAAATTTTTGGGGGATAGCTCTATAGAACTACCTCAACTCGATAGAATATATGATATAAAATACGCATTATGATCAAGATCATCATCCTGGGGTCTGCCAACTCTATCGCCGATGCACAACACGAAAATACACATCTGGCTATTCAGGAAGACAATGCGTTTATTCTCGTAGATTGTGTCGGGACGCCCATTGTGCGCCTGGAGCAAGCCGGGTTAGATTTCAATCAATTACACAATCTCATCCTGACTCATTCGCATCCCGATCACATCTCAGGCGTGCCATTGCTCTTAATGAATATGTGGCTGCTTGGACGAAAACATCCACTGAATATTTTCGGATTGAAAGAAACTCTGACTCTGATTCAGAACTTAATGGATGCCTACGAGTGGTCGAAGTGGCCCAATTTCTTTCCGGTTAACTTCCGCGTGCTGCCTGCCGAGAAGATGTCCCTGGCTTTGGAAACAGACGAATTACGCATTTTTACATCTCCGGTAAAACACCTGCTCCCCACCCTCGGTCTGCGCGTGGAATTGAAAAACAGCCACAAAATCTTTGCCTATTCTTGCGATACAGAACCTTGCGCGGCGGTTGAAGAATTGGCGGCTGGTGTTGATATGCTGATTCACGAAGCCACCGGCGAAGCCCTGGGGCACTCGTCGGCGCGCCAGGCCGGGGAAATTGCCCAGCGCGCCAAAGCCAATTCGCTGTATCTAATTCACTACAATCCGCGCGATGAGAATTATCTTAAACTGCCCCAGCAAGCCCGGGAGAGCTTTCGAGGCCCCGTGACGCTGGCTGAAGATTTTATGGAAATTGAGATTTAGGAAAATAAAAAAACAAGGTTATTTGTACCCCTGTTTTCGGCGAATCGCCGTTACCAGCCTTGCAGAAAAGGTTCCCACTCCTGGTTTTCTCTGACATACTTGCCAAAAATATACTGCGCCGAAGAAGATGGCTCAACCGGTTGTTTCAACAAGCGCATATTGGCCTGCTGAACTGTACGACCGCCTTTAAAGTGATTGCAAGCCGCACAAGCCGCCACTAGATTTTTCCACGAGTGCTCGCCCCCCAAATGGCGCGGCAGCACATGGTCAACCGTCAGGTTTTTCTTGTGCTGGCCGCAATACTGGCACGTATAATTATCCCGCCGGAAGATTTCACGCTTGCTAAAGCTAACATGTGGACGCGGGCGTTTGATCATCACCCCCAACCGGATAATTGAAGGCCTGGGAAACACCCGTGTGACCGCTTGAATCACCCCGCGGCCATTGAGCACCAAACTGGCCTTGCCAGAGAACATTAATAGAATGGCGCGTTTTGTCGTGCAAACATTGATCGGCGCAAAGTTTGCATTCAACACTAAAACCGGTTCCGACAAATTAGCCATCTAGCCCCTCACAGATGAAACAAGCAATAAGCAAAAAGGGATATGCATGGGGCAATGCCCCCGTGCATATCCCTTTTTTTGGAATTTTCAAGGAGCGCCAAGCAAAATTATAGCATAACTGAACGTGCTGCTCGCCAGTAGTTAGACTCAAGCCAATGACGAAAAAAACGCTTCTTCCATCCACCCCCGGCAGCTATATCTTGCTACTAAAACTTACCACGCCATTAACCATCACCATCGGCGCGCTGGGGGAAACCCAATTCCCGGCAGGCATCTATGCCTACCTGGGCAGCGCCCGCGGCCCCGGCGGTATCCGCGCCAGGTTGGGGCGGCATATCGCCGGGGGCAAAACACAGCGCTGGCATATCGACTATCTACGCGCCAAGACTGAAATAGCCGGGTATTCCTTTCTGCCCGAACTCAATATTGCTTCTGCAACAGCCATTCCCACAGAATGCCGCGGGAGCCAGGCGTTGGCACAACTTCCAGCGGCACAAATCCCCCTTACACAGTTTGGCGCACGCGATTGTCGTCATGGCTGCCCGGCGCATCTTGTGCTGTTACCGCCAGGCTTCGAGCTATCCGATTTGCGGCAACTTCTTACGGCGTAGCCGTGAGCATAATCGGAGTCAGTGTGGGGGTTGGCGTGAGCACGTACACTTGCGGCACCCAGCCTACACGTCCATCTTCATCCTGAACTTCCACCCACACCAAACCATCCGCAATTTCCTGGCCGTATAAAACCACCAGCGATTCACCCGCTCGCAGCGATGCAATTGCCGGGCCGCCGGGCGACTGGCGCAACTGCATCCCTGGAAAACGCACCGCAGCCGCGTACCCCGGATACACCGTAGGCGTGCCTGTAACGGTTGGGAGGGACGTAGCCGTTTCTGTGGGAAGCGGGGTTGACGAGGGCAAACTTGTAGGTGTAGCGGTCGGCGTGGCCGAAGCAGTGACTGTTGGACTCGGCCCCGGGGTGGGGGGGTAAGTAGGAGGAGGTGTATTTGTGGCTGTGGGGGGCACCTGCGGGTCAAGGCGTTGCGCCTGGAACTGATTCAGTAATAATTGAAATTCCTGTTCTTCAGCCAGCAAACCATCGGCCTGCAATCGGCTGCCAATGGCATCGCGCATACTGAGCATATCGGCATAGCCTAACAACGATGATGTGCGCACAGTAATTTCCAAAATCAGCACATTGGCATCATCGCTGATCTGCCATTCGGTCACTTCAGCTTGGCGGAATTCGGCCACTTCTTGCGCGGTAATTTCTTTGATCTGCTCATTGCGTTCTGCCACCGAACGCGTCGTATTGGCCTCGCGCACAAATTGCACGCTGATATAGGTCAGCGGGGCCAGTAACAACATCGTCACCAAAGACAAAACCACTAAACTGCGCGGCAGCCCATACAGGCGTCCGACCTTCTCTACGGAGCGAGGCATAAACCCCAGGGCAAAGAAAACCACCATCGCCGAGGCCGAAATCGCCACACCGTTGGTCACAAAGAGCAAAAACGCGCCCCCGGCCACATCCCAGCGCTGATATGCCAGCCCAATTCCCACCGTCGCCAGCGGAGGCAGCAGCGCCGTAGCGATCGCCACACCGGGCAGCGCCGCAGAAATATGCGGCATTGCCAGCGCAAAGGCCGCCGCCAAACCACCCGCCAGCGCTACCCCCAAATCCATCGGCGTGGGACGCGTGCGCGCCATCACCTCTGATGGCAACGAATCGGCAGTCAGCGGCAAAAAGGGCAACAAGCGGTTGCCCAGGGTGAGTATGGTGGCAATCAGCACCGCCAATGCCGCACCGCGCAACAAGGCCGTGGCGGCATCTTTGAGCAAACGGTCATCCCCGCGGATTGAACTCAGCCCCAGGCCGATAATCGGCGACATGAGCGGCGCGACCAGCATGGCCCCGATAATTGTCGCCGGTGAATTCATCAACAGGCCGAAGGTGGCAATTACACTGGAGAGCAATACCAGCAAGAAAAAATCAAAATCGGGATGCGATGAATTGCGCAATTGCACCTGAACTTTGCCGCGTTGTTCCTGACTGACTGGCGGCACAATTCGCCGCCAAAAGTGACGCACGGCCGTGCGCCAGGTGGTGGGCTTTGTGATCGGAGTTTGATCCATAAGAGATGTTCCTGTCGACGAGGGCTTGAGATAACGGGGGCAAAGACGATGGGGCGTACTTTCAGGGCAAAAAACGTCCGTAAAAATGCATCGCACCTGTGCAATTTTTTAACAAACCTATTTTACCCCATAGAAGCGAGTGGTAGAATCAGGACTATGGCATCCATTGCATCCGGTTTACTCGCCGACTTGCCCAAAAATATTCGTCCTTTCGATACCCGGCGCGACCTCCAACCCGCCGCCGATCTGATTGAGCTTTGTTTCGCTGAAACGCTCACTCCCGATGGACACCGCTACCTGCAAAATATGCGCCGAGCTGCCCGCTCCCCCGGCAGCCCCTATTGGGCAGCCTTGAATAATCCGCGGAATAATTTTCCTTTAGGCGGTTTTGTCTGGGAAGAAGATGGTGAAATCATCGGCAACCTGAATCTGATTCACTTTTTCCATCAGGGACGGCGGCTTAATTTGATCGCCAATGTTGCCGTCCATCCCAATTTTCGCCGACGCGGCATCGCACAACGTCTCACCCAGGCCGCACTGGAGAAAACCCACCGACGGCGCATCCATGAAGTGTGGCTGCAAGCCCGCACAGATAACCCAGCCGCACTCAACCTTTACCAGAATATGGGCTTTAGTCCCCAGGCGCGGCGCACCACCTGGCTAATCCATCCCCGTTCATTGGTAGAAAACGCTGTACCCGAACCAGGGAGCGTCACCATTCGCAGCCAACGGCACTGGGCACAGCAAGCAGCCTGGCTGCAGGCCAATTATCCTGCCGATCTGCGCTGGCATTTCCCGCTAAAAACACGCTATCTCCAGCCCGGACTGATGGGGCTATTATTGCGCTTTTTTGCCGAAGTACAAACCCGTCACTGGGCAGCCCAGCATCAGGGCAAATTGCTGGGCGTACTCACCTGGCAAGCTTCGCACACCCATGCCGATCATCTTTGGCTGTCTGCCTCGCCCCAAAACGAAGACCAGGCCCTGAAAATTATCTTGCCTTTCATCCGGCGAGAGCTTCTCCTGCGTCGCAAACTGGCGCTCGACTATCCTTCCGAGCGCGCCCAGACCACATTGATGGATGCAGGCTTCGAACCCCAGCACACATTATTGTGGATGAAGTTCAGCCAGCGTTAGCCTTTTCACCATCCGAAAGATGACCTCATCAACCACAAGGATATTCGCGCGCCGCATTGAGTTGGCGCGCCAGGCCCATAGCTGGAATCTAACCCCCAGAGATGCGATCCGTATTCAGACAGAGTTGCGCTCAAAGGTTGTCCACGCCCCATTGAGCAGCCACCCACTCCAGAGCGTAGCCGGGATCGACGTCGGTTTTCCACGCGGGAAGACTATTGCCCGCGCCGCGGTAGCGCTGCTCGAACCCACTCGCCTGGCACACCGCCTGGCTTCTGCAAAGAGTTGACTTTACCCACAACTCAGCGTATACTGGAAACATCTTCGGAGGCTGTTTGCTTATGCGAGTATCATGCAAAAACCGAGTTTATTTTGTGGCAAACTAAAGCACGCGCGTTTTCGCGTGCTTTTCGTTTAATCCAATATTATTGCTCACCTCGCAAACACGCATAAACTTCCATATAGATGGCATCAACCCGGGCAGTTAATAATTCAATCGGCCTTACGCAGTACGCTGAAGGATCTATCCTAAACAAAGCAGGCGGGGGCTTCACCACATACCTGTTTTTGGATTTTCCCGGCACGATTGCGTAAGCTCTAATTACAATATATCAGGAGACAAGATTATGGATTATGGGATGATCGGCAAGATCAAAAAAGCAAAACGCTATGCAACAGAAGAGCGCAGCCGCATTCAGGTAAATACCCTGAGCGTAACTTTTGACGGTAAGAACAACCCTCATCAAGTTGGTTTTGAGCAAGGACAATGGAAGTGTGATTGTGATTTCTTTCAAACCCGTGGACGATGCAGTCATACAATTGCATTGGAAGAAATTATGAAGGGTGCCGAGTGGGGCGGATAGTCTAGAAAATCAGTCAGATAGTGCTTAGATAAGTTTTACCTTGCACTATTTTTAAAACTATGCAGGATAAAAACGATACAAGCTCTATCCAAAAAGGAGTGGTGGAAATATGCGGCCACTCCTTTTTGGATTCAATTTTTCTGCCGCGCTCGCCCCATCATTACAATACACAGAAAGACGATCAGCGCCAAGAGCGTATCTACAAAGAGGGCACGAACAACAGCCAAAGCGCCATAATTCTCAAAGAATTTCCCCAACAGCCAGGGCAGGCCCATCGCCCCCAGGCCAGCGCCCACGAAAAACCAACGTGTCAATTTTCCAGTAAGTGAAATAATATTTTCAGCAAACGAGATGGTGCTCGGAAAAATGGCGGCAATGGACATCCCCAAGCTAAGTGTTCCGCCCCAAAGCGCAAGCACCGACGATGGGAAAAGTACGATCGCGGTTATGCTCAACAGCCCACCTGCCAGGCTCATTAGCAGCAACGTCTTCGGCTGTGTGCGCGTCGCCAGAGGGATACTGAAGATGCGCGCCACCGTAAATCCACCCCAGAAAAAGGCAGTCAAAATGGCGGCAGATGTTTCGGTCGCCAGCCCCATGGCGCGGGCATAGGTAAAAATCCAGCCGCTAAAACCAACTTCCAATCCCACATATAAAAATAAAAACAACGCGAGCAAGAATATCCATTTGCTGGTTGCGCTTTTTTGCGGTACTTGTACAGTCTGCGAAGGTTTCTCCTGTATAGGCGCGGCCGGACTGGGTAACTGCCAGATCCAAAATGCCATTGGGAAAATCAATATGGCAATCAGACGATATCCCATGACAAAATTACTGCCCCAATTCATGGTTTGCGCCAAAATCAGCGGCGCCAGAAAAGAGCCAACGCCAAAAAAAGCGTGCAACGCATTCATAAAGGGGCCAACTTTTTTCTGATGCACCCACACCAAGAGTGTATTCCCCCCCACATCGACAGCGCCCTCAGTAAATCCAAGAAAAAAGACAATCAATATCAGCAGCCACAAATGCATCACCGCCGGAAGCGCGAAAAATAACACCCCCAGTAAAAACAACATCGCCGCCATGATGCGATGCCCAGAGAAACGGTCGTACGCGCCCCCACTGAGCAGAGAGCCGCTCAAATAGCCGCCCGCCCGGGCTGAAAAAACCAACCCGATATTGCCCAGGGCCGTGCTGGTATTTTCAGCCAAAAAAGACAGCGAAGGCCCCATTGACGCGGTGACCATGCCCAAAATTATGAAAGCTCCATAATAAGCGTACGTCACGAGCAACGGGTTATGATTAAGTGTTTTCGATTTAGGGGTTTTCAGCACGGTGGTTTGCATCTTCATTCGTTAACGCGGCCAACTCATCTTCCAATTCTTCCAGTTGCTGTAATAGCCACGGTTGAACAGAATGTTTGGGCCAGCGGTCTTTTATTTCTTTGATTTGTTGTTCCAGTTCTTGAATGCGGGGGTTCATTTTTCCTCACTGAGGAACCTTCATTTACACGGCAGGCAACACATCAAATCCCGCCGGAATTCTGTGCTTATCACGCCATGTTACCGCCGCCTGCGTTGAAATTCATCCCAGCGACGGTAAAGGCGAAAAAGCATCGGGCCGACGAGTACCACTACCAAGACGATGACAATGGCAATTTCACTCCAGCCAATCGTAAGGACTGGGCGACAAGCCGCGGTGAGCAAAAACAAGGCAACGAAGGGCTTGCTCAAATTCATGGGCTGGATTGTATCATAGACAAAAAATCCCCTGGTCATATATGACCAGGGGATTTTTTGTGCGCTTGTTTGAATTTGAGCCTAGTGCCATGCGCCCAAAATCGCGCCAAAGACCACAAAATTGAGTAGATGATTGCCAGCCTCAATCGCCCAGATTTTTAGACCGTGCCCTGCGAATAATTTATTGACCAAATTGGTCGGAGCCACAAAACCAAGCCAAAGCAAAAAGCCAGTCGTCACGCCCGAGACAAGCGTGGCACCCCCTGCCATACTTCCCATTGCGTTGACCAACAGGGCCATAAATATAGCCTGAACAAGCGAGGCAAGGATCGTTAATCCCCAGGTCATACCCATATTACTGGTATCGGGCTCATCCTGCTCAGTTTTGCCAATTCCGCGCCACCAGATGGGGAAGAACGTCTTCGGGTTATACCAGACATACCCTGAGATCATGCTGGCGACTACACATGCCACAACTGCCAACCAGTTTATTGAACTAAAATCCATTTTATTCTCCTTTGACAATACGGACTAATATACTCCGATTTGCTAAATATTATAACCCGTTTCGTTGGATGAAGATACGACAACGAAGAGCACAAAAAATGGCGCGTAAGCTTGTCAAAGAATCTGGCTAAAACCGATCAATCACCACAACTCCGGTCGGAGGCGATTCACCCATAGATTGTAATACTTCGAAAGATTCTTCCAGGGAAACTGTCTTGCTGATCATTTTTCCGGGCTGCAGTTTACCCGTTGTAATCATATCCAGCATCGGAGCATACGCATGAGCCTGCATACCATGGCTGCCGATCAATTCAATTTCATTGAACATCACCCAACCCATCGGGATGGGAGTTTCTTTGTCTGCGTCGGCCATCACACCAACCTGAACATGACGGCCGCGTTTGCGCAAGCTCATAAGTGAGTTACGACAGGTTTCGTTGCTGCCCAAAGCATCCATAGAAACCTGCGCACCGCCTCCGGTGATCGTTTTGATGGCTTCTATAAGCTGCGCTTCCTCGCGCGCATTGAGCGTGACCGCAGCCCCCAACGTGTGCGCAAGCTTGAGAGCATCATCGTTAATATCCACCCCAATAACCTGGGCGCCCATGGCGCTGGCGATCATCACTGCCGAAAGGCCAATCCCGCCGCAGCCATGCACAACAACCCACTCCCCCGGTGCAACGCGTCCCTGAACCGCCACAGCGCGAAAGGATGTAATGAAGCGACAGCCCAGGCTGGCCGCTTCAATAAAATCTAAACTGTCCGGCAAACGCACGAGGTTGGTGTCCGCGTAACGAATAGCAACATATTCGGCAAACGAACCCCAGGCCGTGAATCCGGGTTGAAAATAATTATCGCAAACTTGCTGATTTCCTGAGAGACACTGTTCACAATGACCACAGCCGCAAGCAAAGGGCAGCGTGACGCGATCGCCCTCGGCCCAGCGGCGCACATCTTTGCCAACCGCGACAACAATACCAGCCAACTCGTGCCCAGGCACATGCGGCAAATGAACATCAGAATCATGTCCCATCCAGCCATGCCAATCGCTGCGGCAAATGCCATTAGCCATAACCTGAATGACAACACCATCGGCATGCGGCGTGGGGTCAGGTAGGGTTCTAATTTCCAGAGGTTGACCAAATTTTTCAAAAATGGCTGCTTTCATTGCTTTGCTCCTTCTACGCGTTGTTGGAAATTCAAAAAAACTCCGAAATTTAGGTAATCTCGGAGTTTTTAGCATCAGTTCTGTTTCATGCCGATGGTGACTTGCTCACCTTCAATCGTATGCGTCTCGATGAAGGCTTCGGTGGGGGGATCACCGGGGATTAGCTCAGTGGTGAGCGTCTCCGCCTGGATGTACTCGCCCCAGGCCCGGAACACATCTTCAAGCGAGCCAGCGGACGTGTACCAGGTGGTGATTCTGTCCTCGATGTTGAAATCTGCGCTCTTGCGTTGGGCCTGCACCCGGCGGACAATCTCCCGCGCCAGACCTTCGGCTTTGAGTTCTGCCGTTAGGGTGGTTTCAATCGCTACCGTGACCAACTTGTCCGCAGCCACAGCCAGACCTTCGGCGGCTTCGGTGGTGACGATGATTTCTTCGCTGGTTAGTGTAACGGTTTCTTCCCCAGTCGCAAGCTGCAAGCTGCAAGTTACGGGTTCGCCCGCTTCGACTTTGGCAACGACTTCGGCGGGGTCTAGCGCAGCCAATGCCGCCCGAAGAGCCGGGAAATCCGCGCCAAACTTGGGGCCAAGTAATTTGTTATTGGGCAGCAATTTGTAGCTCACCAAATCATCGGCAGTAGCAATAAATTCAAAGGCCTTGATATTGAGTTCATCGGCCACAATTTCGACCAATTCGTCGCTCAACTCGGCCTGCCCCTCGCTGACATAGGCCAACATTTTGCTAAGCGGCTGGCGCACTTTGATGCCTGCATCGCCGCGGGCGCTGAGGCCCAGGCTGGCCAGGCGGCGGGCCAGATCCATCTCGTAGATGAGTTTCTCGTCAATCGCAGCCTGGTCGACATCAGGCCAATCGGTGTGATGGACGCTCTCGTAGGCGTTTTCGAAGACACCGCGCACCAGATTTTGGTACATCACATCGGTGATGAAAGGAATCACGGGAGCCAGAGCGCGGCTCATTTTGACGAGCACATGCCACAGGGTGGCGTAGGCGGTATCTTTATCGCTGTCGTGTTCCGATTTCCAGAAGCGGCGGCGCGAACGGCGCACGTACCAGTTGCTCAGGTCATCCATCAGGGATTCGAAGGCCAGAGTAGCTGAATACGCATCGGAGTTGGTAAAAGCATCGGTCACACGCGCCACCACCTGGTTCAGGCGGGCGAGTATCCACCTGTCTAACGGATTGTCGCTTTGGGGCGTGGCTCCCTCCGGGATTGCAGGGTTGAAGCCCCCCCCCCCCGCCCCCCGGCCCCCTCCCCCCTCTCCCAATGGGAGAGGGGAAGGGGGTGAGGGAACCCAACCATCCAAACTGGCATACGTTGCAAAGAAAGAATAGACATTCCACAGCGGGATAATGAAGCGGCGGCGGGTTTCTTCAGCGCGGTGAAAACCGAAAAGCAGGTCATTTTCGGGCTTATGGGCGCAGTAGAGCCAGCGCATGGTATCTACGCCCATTTTGTCGGCGGCGTCGTTGAATTCGATGGAGTTGCCCCAGCTTTTGTGCATCTGGCGGCCATCTTCAGCCAACAGGCTGGCATAGCCAAAGTTTTCAAGGAAGGGCACTGAATTGTCGAGTACGGTTGCCATCGCCAGCAGCGAGTAGAACCAGTTGCGGAATTGGCCGGGGAAGGATTCGCTGATCCAATTGGCGGGGTACCATTTACGCCAGAAATCGGGGTCTTCGCGATAGCTGAGCGTGGAAAAGCTGACGATGCCGGCATCCAGCCAGGGGTTGCCCACATCGGGGATGCGGTTCATCTCACCGCCGCACTCGCAGGCGAGTTTGATCTTGTCGATGAAGGGGCGGTGGGGCGTGTGGCCTTTGAATTCATCCCAACCGGCGATGGCGCGCGCTTCGAGTTCGTGCTCATCGCCAATCACATGATAGCTGTCGCAGTCTTCACAGACCCAGATAGGCAACGCCAGACCCCAATAGCGTTTCTTGGAGATCATCCAGTCGTGCATATTGCGCAGCCAGTCGAGTTCGCGCTTGTGACCGAATTCAGGAATCCAGCGAATTTGATCGACCACGTCCATGATCTGGTAACGCAGGGAGGTTTCTTTCTCGGCGGCGGTGACTTCTTCGCGCGGTTTGTCGTAGAGTTCACCCATGCTGATAAACCACTCATCCACCAGTCGGAAAACCAACTCGGTTTTGCAGCGCCAGCAGGTAGGGTAGCGGTGGGTGTAGGGTTCTACCACATAGAGTACGCCTTTTTCTTCGAGATTCTTGAAAATGGGTTCGCCCACCTCGGAGACGTGCATCCCGCTGAGCCAGCCGAAGCCTTCAATGAAATCGCCTTCATCTTCGATGGGGGCAATCAGCGGGAATTTATGCTCCTTGCCAAGTTCAAAGTCTTCGGCGCCGCAGCCGGGGGCAATGTGGACGATGCCCGTACCTTCGGCTTCGCCGACTTCATCCCACAGGATGACCTGATGAGTCTGAGCGGCGGTGGCTTCAATACCTTCAATCAGTTCGTTGAGATAAGTCACGCCACCGGGTGTATTGGCGGCGGGCAGATCATCAAAGGGGCCGTCATAGGTCCAGCCTTCCATTTCTTTGCCTTTGAGTTCGGCCAATACCTGATATTCGCCGCGCAACATGTGCAGCGTACCTTTGGAAAGATACAGGATATGCTCGCCGTTTTGCACTTTGACGTAGTCGAGTTCGGGGCCAACGGCCGCGGCGACGTTGCTGGTGAGCGTCCAAGGGGTGGTCGTCCAAACCAAGAGTGATTCGCCGGGGCGTTCGCGCAACGGGAAACGGAGCGTAACAGAGCGATGCGTCAACTCCATATACCCATCGGTGACGATTTCGTGCTGGCTGATGCCGGTGGCGCAACGCGGGCACCAGGGCATGACATCAGCGCCGCGGTAAAGCCAACCTTTCTCCCAACTCTTTTTGATCATCTTCCAGATCATGAAGTTGTTCTCGTTGGAGAAGGTAAAGTAGCTGCCGCCCAGTTGGGGTAGACCCAATTGCCCGATGACCTGTTCCACCGTGTCGGTGACGGTTTTGCCATTCGGCCCAGTGAAGGTGATCTCTTGCAGCGGGTCTTCTAGCAGCCGGTCGGCCAGCCAGTTGAGTTTTTCAGGGTCGTTCCATTCCATCCAGTAGCCCAAACGCACGGATTGATCCGTTTGCACACCCGCATAACGCAGCACGCGCGCCTTGCATTCTTTGACGAAGGCATCCAGGCCGTAGGCTTCAATATCCATTTTCGATTTGAAACCTTTCTCTTTTTCGACTTCCACTTCAACCCATAAACCCTGGCAATCGAAGCCGTTCTGGTAGCGCAACTCGCGGCCGCGCATTGTCCAGTAACGGTTGTAAAGGTCTTTGTAGGTACGTCCCCAGCCGTGATGCACGCCCATCGGGTTATTGGCCGTAATCGGCCCATCAATGAACGACCAGGTTGGCTGTCCCTTATGGATAGCGCGCATTTTGGCGAAAGCATTCGACTCTTTCCAGAATTGCAATACTTCGTGTTCTTGTTCGATAAAATCGACTTTGTTGGGTACTTGTTTGAAGGCCATGTTTCCTCTCCGAAAAACAATTTACCACGAAGACACAAAGGCACAAAGGCACAAAGAGATGAATATTATCTTTTTGTTTTTCTTAGCGTCTTGGAGTCTTGGTGGTTAATTTCCTTTGTTGATTAAAATAAAAACTCTCACCCACTCAGGGACGAGAGTTGATAACTCACGCGGTACCACCCGGATTCCTGCCAAAATCAAGCAGGCACTTGGTCGGGGACTTTCAGCATTCACTGAGCATTCCCGTGCAATTGATAACGGATTGCAATTCCGTTTTCCCTACTCGCCAATGGCTTTCAGGTCAAAGCTCCGGAAGGATTTTCAATCTGCGTTTCTGCCCCGGCTCACACCAACCCCGGGTTCGCTGTCAGAGCGTAGCAAATTTACTCGTTTCCATCATCGCTTTTATTTTTTAATGATGGCGTGGATTATGCCATAAAGTAAAACAGGGGTCAACGTAAATATATCTGATTTCAGGGAGGTATAGAGAAAAGTGAGAATTTATATATAATGAAATAGGCTGCAATTCAAGAATCTATCATTACTGTCTGGAGGTAGCTACAATGATACGAAAAAACCTTTTACTCTTTTTTCTAGGGCTGGCTGTCTTCTGTTTCAGCGGTTTTGCGCCATCGCCGCCCGTGCTTCAGATGAAATTGGCGGATGATGAACCGGAACTGCCCTGGTATGTCTATGAGGCGCTATCGGGCGTTTCCGTATCTTTTGTCGAAAGTTTTGACGAGTTCGACGAAGAAAAATACGCTTACGGCGATCTTGAACACCGCAACGGCATCATTGAGTTGACATCCTATGGCGGCTGGGAAGGCTATTTCACCAACCTTTATCTAGACGGTGCGCCAGTGGCTTATCTGACACGCCTGCAACTGACCGAAGAATATAATTTCATCTACAGCATGGAGAGTGGTGTACGCTGGGAACCCGGTTATCGAGAATGGTCATTTATCGAGTACGGCCAGGCGCGTTCCTGGATGTATGAAGAGCAAACCGAATATTTTGAACTGGATGGAAATTCAGCCTTTGAAGTGGGTATCTGGTACGACGTGCTGGTAGCCATTAAAGAAGATGGCGCTGCGTTGGTCTACTTTTGGGAGGTCGCTGAACCCGAGGCATCATCCCATCTCGAAGTTGATCTGGGCCGCGATTTTCAACGCGATAACTGGAATCTATTGGCCGTTGTTGAAAATTCGCAGTTGCTCATCGACCACTTTTTCGTCCTCCGCTTTGACGATTTTGGCCCCGGCGATCCGGCCCCTGAAGGCGGCGTTGTCCCGGAAGATCAACAAAACCAAGGAGACGAACAGGAAAACGGCCAGCCCGATGAAGAGCAACAGGATGTTATCCCAGGTGGCGTTGTCCCGGATGATTCCTGCACTGCTTTAGATACCTGGCTCGGACTTGGGCACATGACCGTTTATGGTGAGGACGATGAAGGTAATTACACCTTCGATGTTCATATTCCCCCCGACTATCAGGTAGATACCCAACCCAACGATGATGCACTGGGCTGGGATGAAAAAGTCGTTCTGACAACCCCGAATGGCGTGCCAATAGACCTTTCGCGGGCCTGGATATATAACGAAGGTTACGAACCGCCTGCTGATTCCGCCGATTGGGGTTGGGATGAAAACGTCTCGTGGGTGGGCTGTACCCTGGAAGATGATGTCCTGCACTGTGCGGCTCCCGTTGCAAAAGAGGATGAAGTTGTTCGCATCATCTGGGAAACGCTCGATGCGGATTGGAACACCTGTGCCAGCGGCATCGTCTTCGAACGAAATAACGCGGGAGACTTTGAGCCTACCCGCGCCGTCCCTGGCACGCAGCAAGCCAATGGCGAAAACTGCGGCTATCCCCCACCCGGTTCTTATACGGTAGAGAACTATGCCCGTGATGATGGTACCTGGACGATTGGGATTGAATATGACATCATGCAAGATATTGATGGCAAATTACCGCTGGCTGGTTGCACTGTCAACGTTGCCGGTCGTTATACTACAAAGTGTGATGATGAAGCTGACCCCATGCTTTACTGCTACTTTAATCAGAAAATGGAAGAGACTTTAGGCCAAGTTACGCTGACAACACCTGATGGCTGTACCTTTGTTGTTCATGAGAGCTGGTCTGTCATGCCGCCTGAAGATCAGGGCCAACAAGATGCTGGCAATCCCCCTCCGCAAAACAAGGATGATGGCAATGATGGTGATAATGACAACGAATCAGAAAGCTGTTCGCAGGATATGAGCCAATCCAAATGTGAATCAACGGGAGGAAGCTGGCATACAACCTATTGTCTGAATCCGCCCTGTCCAGCCTGGTGCGATTGCCCGTAGCTAGAAACAAAAAAGGGCGTGCGCTGCACGCCCTTTTTTGTTTTCTGACCACATTTTTACGCAAATAACGGCTCGTACTGATTCGCCTTAGTAATCATTTCTGCCTGCGCCGTGTCACTCAGCGGTGTGAACTGTTCGCAAGCCTGCAGCACCAACGGCAGCACGCGCGTATCACCGACCGTACACAACCCGCTGACATCTTGCGAAAGCGCAAAATTGACCGCTTCCTGAATGATCCCCTGTTCGGTGAAGGGCTGATACCAGGTCGTATGCGTTGGCTCTTGCTCGCCCCACGGCCTACGGCACACGGTTTTGATAATCATCGTGCCTACATCACGCTCCCGACAGACGCGTATCAATTCTTCGCTGTTGCGCCGATATTCGGGGTTGGCATATTGTACAAAATTAAGCGGGAAAAGCACGCTGTCAAAATCAAACCGTTCCAGAGCTTCTAGATAAATTGCCGGGCTGTCCACGCCGTGGCCGGTGATGCCGATATAGCGCGTCAAGCCCTGCTCGCGGGCTTCGATGATCGCTTCCAGCGCACCGCCCGGAGCCGTGGCCGCGTCGAGTTCGTCCAGAGTGGTGACGGCGTGCATTTGGTACAGGTCAAATGACTCGACTTGCAGCAATTCCAGCGAACGGCGCATCTCAGCGGCGGCGCCTTCCTTTGTACGCTCCATCGTCTTGCAGCCTAAAAAAACTTGTTCGCGAATGCGCGGCATCCACGGGCCGAGGCGCAATTCCGCCTGACCGTAGGAGGGTGCGACATCAAAATGATTCACGCCCGCCGCGAGTGCCTGCTCCACAACCACATCGGCATCTTCCTGCGAAATCTCCCACAACGCAGCCGCGCCAAAAATAGCGATACTGCTCTCATGTCCGCTGCGTCCAAAACGTCGTTTTTGCATGACAAACTCCTTGATGAACCACAGAGCGCATAGAGATCATTGAGAGCTGATATGAAATTTTTTCTCTGTAGTCTCTGTGTGCTCTGTGACTTTCTATTGATTTAGTACAAAATCCAGCGCGTACTGCGCGTCTAAATAAAAACGATTCGCTTCCAGTGCGGCCCGAAAATCGGCCACGGCACCATTGATATCGCTCTGACGATACAATCCCCAACCATGCCAAAGCAACGCTTCCTCCGAATTGGGTGTGCGCTGTAGGGCATATTTGGTCACCGTGAGCAAATCATCAATGCGGTTGGTGTGGAAGTAGGCGAAAAACGGCCCAAATTGATACCGCAACATGCGCTGCGGCAGTCCGATATTACGCGCCTGATCGTAGGCCTGGGCAGCTTCTTCATAGCGTTCAAAATAGACCAGATTGGTGCCCAGGTTGAACCAGGCATAAACATCTTCGGGGTCTGCATCAATCTCGACCTGGGCCGCGTCCAGGGCTTGCTGGCGGCTGATGGCCTCATCCCACGCCTCCCCCAGGATCGCCCGCACCGTCTCTTCTTGCGCGGGCAAATAACTCAACATATACAAGCGATTGAAGGGCTGCCAGTATTCATCCAACTCGGCATACGTCAACACCTGATCGGGGCCATGATAGGTATCTTGTACCAGAAATACCCCGCGGGCTTCGTTGTAACCCGTCACCAGCAAATAATGCGCCGCCCAGAGATCGTCGTTAGGCCAATACTGGCCTGCAAAAAAGAAACTCGATTCAATCAGCACCGGGATTTCAGCCGCTACAAACTGCTTCAGCAACTCAATATCGCCGCCCACGCGGTATTGGGTGTTCAGCCAACCCGCATAGTTGCGCGCAAAATAGGCCAATTCTTCTACATTGACATTGCGGTCGCCGCGCACGGGCTTGAGTTCATTCGAAATACTGAACTGATCGCCCTCCCAACCATAATAATGCAAATACATCGAAAGCGCCGCCGGGCCACAGTTGTTCCAGTCTTGCTGCTCCCAGCCCAGTACGGGCAATTCAACTTTTTCGGGGAGCGGCGTGGGGGATGGCAGGGGTGTTTCTGTGGGAATATCCGCGGGGAGGGGGGTTGGGCTTGGCTCGGTGGTGAGCGTGGCCGAAGGGGTAGGCGACAACGCCGGAGCCGTGGGCGAAACTTGCGCCACCGGGGTGGGGATGGCCTCAACCGGGCTGACCACCCCCCGCAGGTAGGTCAGGGCAATATCCAGACGCCACGACAAGCGCTGGTTAATCGCCGGAATTTGATACAAGAGCAGGCCAACCAGCAACAGGCCCAATATAACTGCAAGGGTGAATATCATTCGCTTTTTTAGCATGCCAGAATTGTATCACCATCGTTGACGGGCAATACCCTGCATGGTAGAATTTTTCCCGCTTGTGAAACCCCGCCCCCATCGTCTAGTGGCCCAGGACGTAGCCCTCTCAAGGCTAAAACCGGGGTTCGAAACCCCGTGGGGGCATCGCCATCAAAGAAGTCGCTCATCACTTGAGTGACTTTTTTGATTAAGCTGGAACTTACGCAAAACGATGAAAAATATTCCGATGTCTGGAATACGAATGAATATTGCCATACTACAGCGCGATCTCGATGAACTACAAAGCTCCCCGGTGCTTTTTGACGCGCTGAATTTTCAGGCTCGCAAAGAAGCGCTCGATTTTGTGCGCGTTATCGGCAAGCTCCACACCGAGGATCACCAAACCAGCCCTGAGCGAGTCCGCTTATTTCAACAGGCTCAGGCGCTGGGTGAGCAGTTAGAAGCAACCAACGCAGCCCTGTTCCACGATTGGAAAATCCGCATTAAAAACCAACCGCCTTCTCGCGAAAAATTACGCCAATGGCTGCAACCCTACACAAATTACGCGCCGCACCAATGGGGCATATCCCATTATGGCTATGAAAATCTCGATTTTTTACTCGATGGCGTCTTACTTCCCCAGCCGCAGCCCCAGGCGAATCTCCCGCGCGAATATGGCATGGTGCGCTATGAACCTGCGCCCGCCAGCGTGATCCTTGAATTGACCGAGCGAGTTGCCTTCACGGATAACGATGTTTTTTATGATCTGGGCTCGGGGCTGGGGAAAGTGACCGCGTTAATGCACTTACTGACTGGCGTGCGCTGCGTTGGGGTAGAGTATCAGCCTGCGTTTTGTGCCTATGCGCGCCAGCAGGCAGCAGCCTTACAGTTGATAAATGCAGATTATATCCAGGCCGATGCGCGCGTAGCAGACTATGCCGATGGTACGGTTTTCTTTTTGTTCAATCCCTTTGGGGGCGATATTTTTGCAACAGTGCTGGAGCGACTGCGCCAGGAAGCGCAACAGCGCGAGATTCTGATTTGTTCGTATGGTGCATGCACCCAGCCCCTGGCAGGGCTGAATTGGCTTGAGCGTATCCCGCCGGTTGGTGATGATGATTTTTCCCTAGCCATATTCACGCCGCGATGATGAAATTATGCAAAATAGTAGCGATTCGTACTCTATTTTGTCGAGAAACGCGTAAATCATAGTATCATTGTGTTATCGTTCAAATATCAAAAACCCCCTGCTTTAGAGCAGAGGTTATTCCCATGATTTTTGTTTAGAGACCTATGAAATCAAAAATAATCCTACTTGTCGAAGATGATCCCAAAGATGTTGAACTTACACTCATCGCTTTGGAAGACTATAAACTGGGCAATCAGGTTGTTGTTGCCCATAATGGCGTTATTGCGCTCGATTACCTATACAGACGCGGCGAATTTTCAGACCGCCCTAAAGAGCATCCTGTAGTTGTGTTGCTAGACTTGAAGATGCCAAAAGTGAGCGGCCTGGAAGTTCTGCGTCAGGTAAAGGGCGACCCTGATCTCAAGCATATTCCCATCGTTGTCCTGACTTCGTCGCGCGAAGAACAGGATATTATTGAGAGCTATAATCTTGGGGTCAATGCATACGTCGTCAAACCGGTGGCTTTTCAACAATTCCTGGAAGTTGTCCGGCAACTGGGCTTGTTCTGGATTTTGACGAACGAAGTCCCCAAATAACAGGCCAGCTTATATTGCCAGGAGAATTAAATGTCGCCGTCGCTCCCATTGCGAATTCTGTATCTCGAAGATGATCCGTTAGATGCAGAACTGGCAATTCTAAGACTTGAAGAAAATGAATTCGCCTGCGATTGGCACCGCGTTGCAACGCAGGATGAATTTATTGCTTCATTGGAAAATGGCGCATACGATCTCATCCTGGCAGACTATAACCTGCCTACCTTCACCGGACTTGAAGCATTAAAACTATTCACAGAAACAAACCTGGATATCCCTTTTATTATCGTCTCTGGTAATCTGTGGGAAGAACTTGCCGTAGAAACCTTAAAACTGGGGGCCACTGATTATGTACTTAAAGACCGCTTATCCCGGTTAGGCCTGGCGGTTCGGCGCGCTTTGGATGAAAAACAAATTCAGCGCCAGCGCCGCGCAGATGCGCAGAAAATTCAACATCTTTTACAACATCAAATGGCGGCCAATCAACTTTCTATTGCCCTGGGAGATGCCCGGCAGCTCGAAGATGTGTATCAGATCATTCATGAATATGTACGCGACCTGATGCGTGTCGATACGTTTATTATTTCATCTTTCAGTCATCAGACTAACCTGATCCACGCAAAATATGTCTTCACAAATGGTCAGGTATGCGATGTGACGGCATACCCACCGATTCCACTCAATGAGAGCGAAAATGGTGGCCCACAAAGCCAGGTTATCATCACAGGAAAAGCCATTTATTATCCCGATTATCTGGCCGCTATCGAAGCCTCTAAAACACTGTACCATATTTCAGATACCGGGCAGGTAAACAAAACACATCCCATATCAGAATACGAAGAGCCCGTAACCCGTTCTGCCATTTTTGCGCCGATCAAAGAAAAAGGCGAGACGGTTGGCGTGATACAAGTGCAAAGCCACGAACTCGAAGGATATGAGCAAGACGATGTAGATATTCTCGCAGCATTGGCAAATGTGGCCGCTATCGCCATTCAGAACGCGAGCCTGCTTGAAAATACACAACGCCAACTCCATAAACTGGAAGCGCTGCATAATATCGATGTCGCCATTTCAGCCAGTATCGATGTACAAATCACCCTGAATATTTTGCTGGAACAAGTTGAAGCGCACCTCAACGCCGATGCATGCAGCATTGCTTTATTGCCTGCGAACGCAAATATGCTGGATTACAAATCGGTGCGCGGCTTCCGCTCACAAACGCTCGCTTATTCAATGTTCCGTTTGGGCGAAGGGCTGGCCGGGCGAGTCGCATTAGAACGCAAAATTATCCATATTGAAGATTTATCGCAGCTCGACGAAGAGGGTATTCAGCCATTTATCAGGGAACAGTTTCTTACGTATTATGGGCTGCCGCTGATCTCAAAGGGCCAGGTCAAAGGGGTGCTAG